>CASECL010000273.1 GCA_949286445.1 uncultured bacterium
CTGTTGAAAAAACCGGTGGTCAGAACGTAAAGTTTTCCGGTGGCAGTAGGAGAAATATTTTTGAGCGGAACACCCTCCCGTAAATTTCCCTTTTCCCGCAGTGTATCAAGATGCCTGATCACCTGCCGGGCATTTCTTCCGAGTTCATCCTGATGTTTCTTGAATTTATCAAGTTCCTCAATCACCGCCATGGGTATGACCACATCATGCTCCTGAAATGAACTTATGCTGGATGCGCTGTGAAGCAATACATTGGTGTCAATAACGAAAGTTTTGACCGGACCGGATGATTTTTTTCTTCCTGCCATAATATCTCCCCGGGGTTGATTAACCACTTCTATTATGTTCTGTTCTATTCAATAATAGTTGCCGCGGGATAAAAAAGCAAGTCAAAAATAAAAGAAAAAGCCTTTTTTCCGGCGTTTTTCTGCCCCTGACGGCAGGTTTTCTTAGGCAGAAAAACTTAATAATCCCCGATATCGGCATGGATGGAGTGAAAAATAATTACACCTTATTTTATTCAGCAGGAAAGTTTCTGTTATGAAAATCTGCCTTTTAAATATTCACGTTCCCCGGCAGCAGATAAAATTCCCCTGTCTCCACGTGTTTCAGGCAGAAGCGGCGGATTTCCTGATTTCATCCGGTCTGCGGCGGCAAAAAAACTGTTCCGGGATAAAACCCCGGAACAGAACAATATATTGCAGACAGGGAAACAATATTTCCCGTTATTCTTTTGGCACAAACCGGAATTCCCGCGGTGAAATAAGCAGCCGGGGAGATATTTCGTACGGTCTGGAGATGCGCCGCCACAGCATATCCACCGCGGCCACTCCGACCCCGTAAGGATCAATGTGAATAGTCCGGACAAAATCAAACCGCAGTTCCTCCGGCAGTTCTCCGGTCATCACCGCACAAATCATCAGGTTGCGGCTTTCCGGACGGAAGGAGGAAATACAGCTTAACACCTCCGGGTCATGCCCGATACAGAAAATAAATGTTTTCTGATCCGGCTTCAGTTCCAGCGGCGAAAAGCTCCGGTCCGGAGCGCAGGCGATTTCCTCGCATTTCATGCCGCAATTCCTCCAGAGAAAATACTTGAACATGCTTATCCGGACAGTTAAATCCTCATTCATTTCATTTTTATAATCCGGGGTGACGCAAATCACCCGGTCCGGCTTGAATTTATTCAGCTGAGCGATAGCCCACCTGGCACACTCATTATTGTCAACCCCGACAAAATCGTAGTTTTCCGGAGTGCGAGAAAACACACACACCACCGGAAATTTGAGCAATGCGCGGCGGTTTTCCTCATATTTGTCGCTGTCTTCCGGCAGCCAACCCCGGATGATGACCCCGCATGCTTTGCGCCGTCCGGAGAGAATGTCCGGCAAAGAACCGTCCGGTTTAAGCCAGCAGAGCGATAACCGGCAGTTGTATTCAAAAAGTTCCCGTTCCACCCCCTCGCAAAGTTTGATGATCATTTCAGTTTTTGCCGCTTCCGGATTGACATCCGGCACCAGCAGAGCCACGTTCCGGATCCGGTTATTGCGGCGGTTTTCGCTCCGCAGCCGGTTCCGTCTCGGAGTGTAGCCGAGTTCGCGCATGACCATTTGAACTTTCAGGGAAGTCTCCGGAGACTGGACCGAAGAATTGTTCAGTATGCCTGAAACAGTAGCCTCGGAAACACCTGCGGCTTTGGCAACATCGGCAATGGTGATTTTTTTCGTACCCAAGGTATTAAACTCCCTGTTAGTGTTTTACATTTTTTTACATAATATACACCACTGCCGGAAAAAATGCAAACTTCTAAGTGCCGAAATTCATATCTTTGTTGGACTTGAAGGGATTTTTGCTCATATCCCGCGGCGGCACCACCGGCCGGTAGGCATCCGGATAGAGTCCGATTTTATCAAAAGGAACCGGCTTGAAATTCTTGATCCGGCGGAATACTGCCGCGTCCGGACGCAAGTTCAGATTGCCGTTTTTAAAATCAACAAATCCCGGATCACGTTTGGTAATATAGTTGTTTTTCACTGAAAGCAAACCGGAATTGGCCCGGTTGGTTTTATTCATTTTGTTCATCACCAGATCGCCGGATTTCATCACCACAAGGTTGTTTTCAAACTTTGTTCTCCAGGGCAGTTCGGGGTGGTTGTCCAGCATGCCGTGCATTTCCGGATAACGTTTCAGCCAGGGGGAGTCCGCCGGTGAAGTCATGTCGGAAACGTTTTTCCGCAATCTGGGGTGGGTAGCGTATTTTCTGCCGACGCCCCGGTCGTCAATGGCAAATACCGGCCCCTGATCTTTGATGAAAATATTGTTTTCAATTTTGTGGTCCGGCCCGGAAGCGATCCATACTCCCACCCGGTCGCCCTGGAAGATATTGCCGTAGGCGTGACTGCCGGAAGCCCCGTCATCCGGATTTACGCCGCCCACGGTGTCGTGGATGTAGTTGTAACGGATAATCACCCCGCGGATAGTCCAGTCCAGACAGGAATAAAACGCTCCCACATCAGCGGTGTCGTAACCGCAATAGTAAATGTCATTGTATTCAAAAATCAGGTCATTTCCGCGGAAAATAATCGCATCTCTGGGGGCATCGTGAATCCGGTTGTGAGATATTCTCATACCCACAGAGGGATTTTTGGACAGCATGGTATCCACTGCGGCGGAATACTGGTTTTTCAATACCCCGTAACGGTAAATATGATTATTGTCAATCACGTTATTGGAGGGAATGAGTTTTTCCCGGTTGCCGCCGGAAAGAATTATTCCGCCCCAGCCCAGATCATAGAGGTCGCAGCTCTGCACGGAACTTTCCACCCCGTCCAGCACGATGGCATTTTGCGCCACGTTGCGGATGGTACAGCCGGCGATGGAATTGTGATCTGCCTTCTGGATTTCCACGCCGTGGCCGAGGGAATTTTCCAGCGTAAGTTTTTCCAGGCGCACAAATGGTGCATCAGTGATTTTTATCAGCGGAGTTTTGAGTTGGGAAATAAAGATCTGATTGTCTTTCATATCTTCCGGCGGATAAAGATAGAGTTTTTCATCTGCAAAATCTATCGCCCATTCTCCGGGCAGGTCAATTTCTTCAATAAGATTGATCGCACAATAGGTCTCTTTTCCGCTGCCGTTGGGGCGGTGGTATTTGCTGCCGATACCGAGGAAAATACCGGCATCAAATTCCACTGTTTTTTTATCCGGATCAATCTTTTTTACTTTAATCGCCGGATCCTGCCAGCCGACCCGCCATTTTCCCTTGAGGTAAACATATGGATTTTTCAGCCAGCGTTCATGGCGTGAATCACGGTAGGTGAATATGCCGGGGACTTTTTTGTCTCCGATCCGCAAAACTTTGCCCATGGTGGTGTAGCCGGAATTGGGCCAGCGGGAAACATTAAGTCTCTTATTGTCGGCAAAAAGTTCAAAAATCCCGCCGCCGTCTTCAAAAACATCCGGAAAAGGTCCACGGGAGGAAATATTATATTTTTTCAAATCCAGTGTGATGATTTTATTTTTGGCTCTGCTGTCCAGCCGGGAAAGAATTTCCGGATCGGCGGGGCGTTCAAATTTATCCAGTCCGATCATCCGTCCGCCGATAATCCGGGTATCCTGTCCCTGACCGCGGATAACCAGCGGGTGTCTGGCATTTCCGGCATCGGCACGGGTTATTTCCAGAGAGCCGGAACGGGGGAAAAAACCTTTTTCCAATTCGATTACCACTTCACCGGGAGGGGCGTTTCTGCCTTCATTCTGACGCCAGGCGCGGACCTGTGCCAGGGCTTTTTCCAAAGTGTCTCCGCCGGCGGGGGCGACTTTAATTTTGAAGGCTTCCGGCAATGCCTCCGCTCCGAATGCGGCAGAGAGCAGACCGGCGGATAAAACTGCGCTGCAAATGATTGATCGGAAATTCAACATCTTTTACTCCGGATTTTTTATTGAAACAAAAATTAAATTGTAAAATCAATAACCATAACTTGAATTTTATTAAATTAATATTAGATTAACATAATTTCATGGAGTTGGCAATGAAAGTAAATCTCAAAAAAATAGCCGCAGAAGCCGGTGTTTCGATTATGACCGTTTCCCGTGCATTGCATGACCGCCCGGGTGTCAGCCGGGAACTGCGTAAAAAAATTCTGGAAATCGCGGATAAATTCAATTATCTTCCCCGCCGCAGTTCCTTCCAGACCGCGGCGGGAAATTTGAAATCCCAGGCGGCGGCTCTGGTGCTTCCGGAGATTGAATCGGACTTTTTTCCGGCGTCTGCCGCGGAGTATCCAAAAGCCTGGGGGAAAATGGATACCGGCTTTTTATCGGGGTATCTTTCGGAAGTCCGACTGCCGGATACCGTCTGGTCGGCGCAATGCTGGATCACGGCGTTGACGGTTTGATTTATTTCCCGGTGGATGCCGGCAGGTGTGCATGTACAGCGGAACAGCTTAAACGATCCCGCCGCCCGGTGGTCATGGCGGGTGAAAATATCCTGGACACTGCAGCAGATATTCTGCTTTGCGCTTCGCCGGACAAATCCTCTGTTGCGGACGGCGAAAGAGCGGGACGGATGGCGGCAGATATGCTGCTGTGCCGCCTGCTCAATCCAAATTTGAAACTGCCTTTCCGGACAAAATCGCTCAGTTCTGAAGCTGAATAAGAAATATGCCGGAAACAGATTTTTTTCCTGTGATATTTTCATGACCCGCCGCCGGTTTTGCCTGTTTACCTTTAAAATCAGACCGCCCGGTGCAGGGACGGCCTGAGTATGGAAAATTATATATCCATTATAGTCTTTCCATCGCGGCTGATCTTTATTCCGGTACGGCCGTCAGCGCGTTCAGAAAAATCAATGATGTCGGTCTGATCATGCCATTTCAAGGTCAGACGGTCTTTTGTGCTGTTCCAGGTACTCTGAGGCAATTCAGCTTCATTGCGGAAGGGAAACATCAGAATTTTGAAGTCCGGTTTCCGGCTTTTCACATCAATGCCGAATTTATTTACCTCATAAGTATTTTTCCCTCCGTTGGGAAGCAGATCTTTATCCCGGACAAAGCATTTTGCATCGGTAAAACCATCGGCATCAAGCACCCGGATCAGGAGTTTGCCCGGTTTCCCGTCTCCGAGAATGGCGTCGCGGCGGAATGAACCGTTGTTATTCTGTTCAATGGCGGTTTTCTCCAGCTGCACACTTTTTTCCGTGGCCATGTTCCAGCGGTAGAGATGGGGCATGCCGTCTTTTTCCAGATCGTCCACAATGAGTGCGTAGGGGTGTTTGCCGCGTACCAGCCCGCCGGTGCGGAAGGCTTTGCGTACCGGATAATTTTTATCGTAGTAATACTGGCCTTTCTGTGAAGTCTGCCAGTTGGGCAGGTCCGTTATCGGCATATTCATCCAGGGCAGATTTGACGGAGACGGGCGGAAATCATTGAGGGTAAATTCTTTTACTCCCTTTTTCTCCCGGTTGCTCCATTTGTAGTCAAAGGCGGGTTTCAAATCCACCGCCGCGAACGCCGCCTGCGGCTGAAGCGAATGCGCCGCCGCTTTGCCCGGGAACGTGGACGCCCCGATGCCATCAATCAGTGGAACGGAACGGTTTTTGGCCAGATAATGTTCTTTTATCTGGCGCATGACCAGGTACACACTCCAGAATTTGCCGTCGGCGTAAAGTGAAAAATGTCCCCGGTCAGCGTAAACGTGACCGCCGGTAACGGAACGGGTGTTCAAATGAAACTGCATGGCATTGGCGGTGGCATCGCTGAGGGAAATAAGATTTCCAGTATATTCACCGTAAAAATCCAGACCGTTTTTCTCCAGTACTGCCTTTTTCTCCTCCTCAAATGAGCGGCTCTTGTCAATGGGGGATGCAAAGAAAAGATATGCTACCGTATTATGCACGTCCACCAGGTGGCGGAACCGGATGGGATTGGACTGGTCAAGCAGCCGCTGGTAATCCTCTCCGGTGAATACCCGGTAATGCAGATTGTACAGGGGATCGTCAGGATAGAGATATTTCATGACCAGAGGATCGTAAAACATAAAGTAGTTCCCCGTCCCCCCCTGGGAGTCGTAAAAGGTGTAATTCCCGCCGAAAAGTTTCCACGGTGTGCGGAATGGTATCATGGCATGAAGCGCGTATTTTTCAAACACGGCGCGTACATTTTTCAGTGCCAGCAGATTTTCTCCTCCCCGGCGTGCCATGACAAAGGCGTGTTCAGCTCCCAGCCAGCCCTTGCCGAAACCTTCATACATTTCCCCGTCCGGGAAGGTGGCGATGGTAAAGAATTTCTTGTAACAATCCACCAGTTTCTGGTACCGGGTATGATCATAGCCTTCTTCTCCCTCGATGGCGCAGAGCAGGAAGATAAAGCGCATGTGCATACCGATCCAGTTGGAGACGTTGGCATTGAATGAGGGCAGGGTGTCTATGCCGATAAAACGCATTCCTGAAGTGGCTTTGACCAGAACTTTTCTGATCTCCCGCCGCTGGGCATCGGTCATGAAGTTATATCCGAAGTCATAGGCCAGGCCCAGATTTCCCCATTGAGTGGCGGCGGAAAAATCCTGATAATCATTGGTGGGACGTTTGCGGTCTTTGAGTTTTTTCTCTATTTCCAGGATTTTCTCATAATCCGCTTTAGCTACGGAAACCAGAGCGGCAACCGCCTTTTTGCCGCCTTTTTCATCTTCTTCAATCAGGGCGCGGAGAACTTCATGTTCCACATAGTAGGGAAATTCACCCTCGGCCATCTCCTTTTTTACTTCGCCCCGGGCGGCGGCGTCATAGAGCGCGCGGTTTTTTACCTTATTCCCGGTCAGGAAAGAGTCAATCTTCTTTTTAAGCGAAGCAAAAAGTTTACTTGATGCCGGATGAGATTTTATTCTCTTTCTCCAGGCGGGCAGCTCCTCCGGATTAAGGTATATCCGGGGGTGAACCCCCGGAGGCGGAGCTTTGGTAATTCGGGACATGTCCATCCCGGTATAATCGTATTCCAGAATCCGGGGCTGGGCGAAATATTTATCAATTTCGGATTTCGAATAACCGAAGTTGCGGTTTTCCCTGACCATTTCCCGGTCAAGTTCAATGGTTTCGGTTTTCACTGCCCCGGCGGCGGGATGCGCCAGAACCGCGGCAGTGAAAACAGTGGTCAATGTCAATGCAAAGTGTTTCATAATGATAAATCAGTTTTGCGTTATTTCAGAAAATTTCCCTGCCGTCACGGGTGATTTTCACCGCAATACCGCTGTCGGTAACATCGCCGGTGACAATCTTATCTTTTACCCCGTCGGCAAAGATAATTTCATTGCCTTTGATTTCCGGGAGTTTTTCGCCCTTGCGCACCGGAATAAGCAGCACCCGGCTGATGAGACGGTCACTCTTGATTGAGAAAGAGAGCGCATGCTGTTTGCCGCCGTATTTGGCTTCCTGCGCCGCGCCGGCTTCGAAATTGACTTTTTCATTGGCCAATGCACTAACCAGCAGTGAATTTCCGGTTTCCGGATCGGTGATAACGGCGGTATTGCCGTTGACTTTCACGCTCTTTTCCAATTCCGGGGCGAAAACCATCTGCCAGCGGTAAAGGTGTTCTTTGCCGTCAGCATTGAAGTTATCAAGAATTAATGCGTAGGAGTGTTTTCCCCGCACCAGTCCGGCGGTACGCACCGCGGTCTGGAAATTGGGTTTGAATTTGGTCTTTACCCGCGGCATCTTATCTTTCGGCCGGTTTCCGGTGTACCAATGGGGCAGAAGCGGTTTGGGGAGATTTTCCCAGGGCAGATCCCGTTTGATGATACGGTAATCATTGTTGCTCATTTCTTTGGGCGAAGTGCCGCCGTAAACATACTGCAGGTCGCAGGAACCGAATACCGCATCCGGTTTGACCGTATAGGAGAGCATTTTGCTGTCTTCCAGCGGGAACTGGTTTTTGCCGTCCACGGTGACCACGCTGTGCTGGAAAGCATGTTTGTCATTGTGTCCGGTCGGATAAATGCTCCAGTCCCGTCCCAGTGCGGCGAAGACAAAAGTTCCCCGCGCCGGAGAGTTGTGTCCGCCGTGCATCCGGGGCAGGAAGTAGAGGAATGCGGCATCCTTGTCCCATCCGGAACGGGCGGTCATCATGTTGATTTCAGAAGCCAGATATTCCAGCGGTGCGTCTTTGCCCGGGCTGGCGGCGTCTTTGGCGTGGTCTTCGCCGAAAATCGGTGCCAGCAGATCAAAAACGTAACAGTAGGTGGTGCCGCGGGGTTTGAAACGCAGATAATCCTCGCCTACGCAGTTGCGGTAAACAAAATCAATCGCCGGGTCATTGGGGTAGGCATATTTAACTACTGCCACGTCGGCGGCATTGTAATTATTCCGGCTGCCGCCCCAGAGGTCGTCCTGGCAGAAGTAACCGTTATCGGGCTGGAGGGTGTGAAGCATGAATTTTGCCGCATGGTTGTAGGCGGCTTTGCTGTTGAGCAGGTTTTCACCCCGTTTGTAAAGAATGGCCAGATTCTGATAGGTCATGGTATTTTTGCCCATTCCCTCGTAAGCCGCGCCGCTGTCTTCAAAAATACCGCAATTGAGCCAGCGTTTGTAAGTGTTTACCAGTTCGCGGTAGGACTCTACCGGAAAGCCTTCTTCATTTTCGATTGCCACCACATTCTGCAGCAGGTCTCCGGCGGTCCAGCAGATCCAGTTGCCCTGGCCCTGGGCGGAAACGCCGTTCATGCCGATAGTCCATTTATCCCGGGTGGCCCGGGAGAGGGTGGAACGGATCAGCTGACGTTCTTCTTCTGTCATGTAATTGTAGAGAAAGTCATACATCATAGCAGTCATGGTGCGCCCCATGACGTTATGATAAAATTCCCGCCAGTCATCCTCCCAGCGGTCCGGCACTTTGTCCATGATCGCATTCTGTACGGCGGCCTGCTGAACCATATTGTCAATCAGTTTGCGGGCAAGATCAGCATCCGCTTCAATCATGGCGATGAATGCCAGATCCGAGAGCAGGGCTGCCAGGTTGCCGTCGGATTTGTAACCGGAACGGCTCTTGGGATTGTCATCTTTAACCACCGCAAGCGGCAGTTTCCCATCCGGATAGTTGCGCATGCGGTTTTCCACCTGTGAGGTGATGGCCTGATAGTAGATTTGTCCTGCTTTGGTATTTTTCAGGCGTTCCCGGATGGCGGGGAGGTCTTCCGGATTGAAGAAAATTCTCGGGTGGACGTACGGCGGCGGTGCGGGTTTGAATTTTTCCGCGGCAAAGCCTTCATCGTGGCGCGCAATCACCGGAGCCGGGAAATTCTTTTCAATAAAACTTTTGGTATAATGCGCTGTCGGATTGCGTCCGGCCATATCATTGCGTTCAGATACTTCACCGGCCTTGAGTTTTCCGGAATAGGCTTTGCCCGGTGCGTTTCTGGCGGTGTCGGCAAAAACCGATATCCTGGTGGAAGAACGGCTGACACCATCGGCATTTGACGCGGTAAATTCAAGAGTGTAGTTACCGGTTTTGTCCGGAATAAATTGCGCTTCTGCTTTATCCGGAGTTTTCAAATGAGCTTTGCTCCCTGCCGGGGCGGAGACAATTTTCCATTCAGTTTTATCAGCGTTCACGGCTTTGCCGCTGAGCGTAACCGGGCCTTTGCCCAGCACGACGCTGTGGGCGATACCGGCGTCGGCAAGGGGGAGTTTTTCGTTATTCAGGTAATTTTTTCCCGCCATCTTTTTCAGTCGGTTGAGCGGCAAGGCGTCCTGATAAAATCTGATTTCGTCAAATTTCCATTTCATCGGATTGGCCTGATCGCTGTTGCGCAGTACAAACAGGGTGCCGGCAGAGACAAAATCCGCCGGCAGTGCGGCTTTGACCTCTTCAACTCCATTGATGGAGAGGGTGACATTTTTACCGTTGACAGTGATGGCAATGAGTGAAAAAACATCTTTAGCCAGTTTGGTTTTGCTCTCTCTGCCGTTAAGTTTTACCGTGCCGGAACGGGTGGACTCCACCGTGAGATTTTTCCCGGCATTCAGGATGAAACGGCAGGCGAAATCTTCCGGAAGGGCATAAAACATAATAGTTTTTACCCCTTCCGGCATTTTGGTCTCCAGCACCGCTCTCGGCGCGAGGCGTACGGCATTGCCGTACAAGCCGGCTTCGCGGGTGGAGAAAACCCGGTGTTCCCAGTAGTCGCGTTTGAGCTGCATTTTTTCACCGTTCATGGTATCGGGTTCATAAAGCCCGCCGAAACGGTCAAAAGTGTAGCGCGACAGCAGTGTGTCCGCCGCGGCGGCGGAGCCTGCGAGAGAAACCAGAGTGAAAAAAAGCAGCTTATTCATAAACACGGCTCCAGATTTTTCAATCATTTTTTATCTGCCGGAACTTCGGCAAGTTTCGTCACTTCTTCCGGAGTCAAAGCTCCGTTGTAAACTACAATTTCATCCGCTTCTCCGGTGAAACGGCTCTCCTGTCCCGCATCAGGGCGGCAAAAGAGATAAATATTGTCCTGATTGTAAATTCTGGTTTTATCCGGCTTTACTTCGCCGATTTTTTTGCCGTTGGCGTAGGTGATCAGCGTGGTGCCGTCAAAAGTGGTGGCAAGATGAATCCATTCGCCCCAGGAAACCGCATCCGCCACCTTGAGCGTATGCCAGCCGTCAAAATTGAAACTTGAGGCGGTTCCCTGCAAACGCCAGTAAAGCGAGGCTCCATAGTAGAACATAGACTGATAACCGCCGAATTTTTCCGGCTTCACCCACATGGAAACGGAAAATCCGTCAGAAAGATTCAGGTTTTTGGCGATTTCAACTCCGCCGGTGCCGTCCA
>CASECL010000274.1 GCA_949286445.1 uncultured bacterium
AAATTTATTCTGCTTGAACGCTGATTCTGTGCATGAAGAAAATTGCGAAAGTCGCCGTCATTCTGCTGGTTATGGCGTCCCTGGCGGCGTTTTTTCTGCTGCGCCGTGCTTCTTCCGGGTACGATGACGGCTTGACCGTGCGGCTCGGGGGGTATGGAAATGTGAAAACGCTTGAACCGGCCCTGGCGGAAGATCTGGCCAGCAGAAACGTGGTTGGCGCACTCTACGATACATTGCTGGAATACGATTACCTGAAGCGGCCGTACCGGTTGAAATGTTCCATGCTGGAAGAAATGCCGGAAATAGATTCTTCCGGTCTGATATGGCGTTTCAAGCTGCGGGATGATTTATTTTTTGCTCCGGAAAAAGACGGCGGAGAAAGGGTGAAGGTAACGGCAAAGGATGTGAAATTTTCCTTTCTCCGGCTTCTTGATGCCCGTCTTCACAGTCCGGTAAGCTGGATACTCCGGGGTAAATTGCGGGGTGGGGAGGATTTTACCCGCAGATGTGAAAAAGCTTCTCCGGAAGATATGTCCATGTATGACGATGATTTCCCGGGGATAGTGATTAAAAATGACCGGGAATTTGAACTTCATTTATTAAAAAATGATCCCAGATTGAAGTATTTTCTGGCTATGCCCAATCTGGGGATTGTATCGGAGCAGTTCTGCCGGAAAAACGGTAATCCGGCATTGGCAGAAAAATCTGCCGGATCCGGTGCTTTCCGACTGGAAAACTGGGTGCGCAACTGGCAGCTGGTATTGCGGCGCAATCCGCTTTACCGTGAAGAGTTTTTTGCCGGTGCATCCAACCCGGATGACCGGAAAAAGAAATTACCGCTGGCTGAACGGATCGAACTGCCTCAAATAAAACAGCCGCTGAGCGCGTGGCTGTTATTTTTCCAGGGCAATCTGGACAGTTTTGCTCTTGACCGGGACTTTGACGGGGTGATGGCAGGGGGAGAATTACCCGCTGAACTGGTTAAGCGCGGAGTGAAGCTGGTGGAATCTCCTGAATTTGAGATACGTTATATCGGCTTTAATTTCAGTGATCCCAAACTGAGCGGAAATCCTTATTTGCGGAAGGCTATTTCACTGGCTTACCACCCGGAACGCTGGAAAAAATTCAATCGCGGATTGCTGAAGTTGACCAATCAGGTTATTCCTCCCGGAGTTGACGGTTATGATCCGGAATTCCGCAATCCTTATTGTGATTACAATCTTTCATTAGCGCGGGAATACATGAAAAAAGCCGGTTATCCGGGAGGGATTGATCCGGAGACCGGGGAAGCATTGGTGTTGACTCTTGACCAGGCCGGAAACAGTGTCAGTCACCGTCAGACCGGGGAACTTTTTGCTGTATGCATGGCTGATATCGGAATAAAGGTGATTTCCAACCTTAACAACCGTCCGCGCTTTGTGGAAAAACTCCGCCAGGGAAAATGTGAATTATTCCGTTATTCCTGGGTGGGGGATTATCCGGATGCCGAAAATTTTCTGCAATTATTCTATGGTCCTAATTCGGGAAAAAGCAATCGGACCGGGTACCGGAATCCGGAATATGACCGCTGTTTTGAAAGAGCTTCAGCCATGCCGGAGGGAGAGGAACGGAATAAACTCTATCGCAAACTTAATAAAATGGTTTGTGATGATGCGGTATGGATATTTGAAGGTATTCCGCTGTCCCGCGTTCTGGTGCACGAACATCTGGAAAATTATCTGGCGCATGATTTTCCCTTCGTCCGCTGGAAATACCTTGCGCTGGACGGAAAAAAGAGACAGACAATGAAAAAACAATGGAAAGCACTTGATTTTTCGGAAATGAGAGGAAATCTTTCCAACACTTCCGGGGAGAAAGACAGGAAAAAATGAACCGAGATTTCTGGATAAGTGAAATGGGGCATGGTTACGGTATGACCGTGCTGGCAAAGGAGAAAATCTATTCGGCAGTTTCCCCTTATCAGAAAATAGAGATTTATGATACGGAAAAACTTGGCCGGATGCTGCTGCTTGACGGAATTATCCAGCTGGCGGAAGCGGATGAGTTTGCCTATCAGGAGATGATGACCCACCCTGCGGTAATGGCGCATGACAATCCGGAGAAAGTACTGGTTATCGGCGGCGGTGACGGCGGGGTGGTGCGTGAACTCTGCCGTTATGACAGCATCAGGGAGATTGATTTGTGCGACATAGACAAAATGGTGATTGAGGCGAGCCGGAAATATCTGCCATTTATGAGTTCATCACTGGATGATCCCAGAGTGAATATTCACGTTATGGACGGGAGCAAGTTCATCAAGGAAAAGAAGAATTATTATGATGTAATAATAATTGACTCTACTGATCCGGGGGGGCCGGGGGAACCGCTTTTCGGCCGGAATTTTTATCACGATGTGTCGGAGGCACTGAGAAACGGAGGAGTGGTGGCGGCGCAGTCGGAATCACCGTATCTGCTGCCGGATGTGGTGAAAAATCTCTGGCGTTTTGCCGGGGAATTTTTTCAATATTCCGGATATGCGATGATTTATGTTCCAAGTTATCCTACCGGATGTATTGCATCCGGGGTGTACTGCAACGAACACTCGGTGGATAAGCCGCGGCGTTCACTGCCGGAAGAGGTAAAAAATAAATTACGTTATTATACCGAAGATATGCACCATGCATCCATGGTTTTGCCGGCTTTTGTGGAAAAAATGAGAATAAGTTAATAATCAACTGTTGTTTTAAAAAAAAAAGACAAAAAAAAGTTGTAAAATCATTATTTTGGACTTGGCAAATCAATTTTATCGTGTATAATATAGCTGGAGCTGGAAATTTGCTCACTTAACCCTAACCAAACAAGGAGATAAAATGAAGCATTCATTCTATGACGTCAAGGCGAAGAAAAAGGTAGAGGCCGAAGTCACCCAGTTTGTCACTTATGGTGAAGGGAATCGTCAGCGTTTTGCATTCAAGGCAGTGACCAAAGATGGCCGTAATCTTACCGCCTTTGTCAGCAAGGACGTCTGGGAAAAGGCCAAAAAGAAGTAATTAAGTATTTCCCAAGAAAGGCCGCGGCGTCCGCGTCGCGGTCTTTTCTTATATATTGGCGGAAAGTTTCCGTTGAGGAGAGGATGGAGGGGAGGGGGGGCGTTGACAGATTTAAATTGGCAATGCCGGCAGATAATTGCAATATTAATTTTTGGGGAATATTGTTATATTCTATCTGTAATGCCGCGGCCGGGAGATAAAGGAGAACGAAAAAAACAAAAAGTTTTATTTTGCCGGTTTGAAAAAAAATTAAAATGTGGTATATTTATAAATTATGAAAAAGCAGAGTACATCGCCGTGTTCAACGGATGACCCGGACGTACGCCGTGCTGAATTTATCTCCGGCGGATGCGTTTCACGTTGCATTTATGTACTCAGTGCCTTTCCTGCGCATAATCTTCTACCGTACGATCGACTTAGATTTGCCGGGGTTTGATTCCCCGGCATGAAACTGTTGCTGATACAGCTTCAGGCGTGATATCTGCCTGAATTAATATAGTTTGATGACATAAAAATAATTTGGATATAGAAGATAAAATGAAATCAGAACCGAAATACCGTTATCCTGAGCCGATAAAAATAGAAAACCGTCAGTGGCCTTCAAGAATAATTGAGAAAGCGCCGATCTGGGCATCTGTGGATTTGCGCGATGGCAATCAGGCATTGCCGATACCGATGAATCCGGAAAAAAAACTGGAATATTTTCAGATGCTCTGCCGGATTGGTTTCAAGGAGATAGAGGTGTCTTTCCCGGCGGCATCACAGGATGATTTTGATTTTGTCCGCCGTTTGATCGGGGAAAACCTTGTTCCGGAAGATGTGCGAATAACCACATTAACCCAGATGAGAGAAAATTTGATTGACCGTACGGTTCAATCCCTGGTGGGAGTGAACCGTGCGGTACTCCATGCGTATTTGGCCACCAGTGATCTGCATGGGCGTTTTGTGTTCGGGTTAACCCGTGAGGAATTGAAAAAGCGCGCGGTTGAAGGAACCATAATGACCCGGGATATATTGGCAAAATATGATATGCTGGACAAGGTGGCGTATGAATTTTCCCCGGAGGAATTCACCGACAGTGATCTTGATTTTGTTATTGACGTCTGTGCCGCAGTAAAAGAGGCCTGGGGAAAGGCACCCAAGCGGGGTTTTATCTTAAATCTCCCCGCCACGGTTGAACGCAGACCCCCAAATCAGTACGCGGATATGATTGAATACTTCTGCAATAAATTCCCCGGACGGGATGAAGTGACCGTAAGTTTGCATGCGCATAACGACCAGGGCTGTGCCGTGGCGGCTACGGAGTTGGCATTGCTGGCCGGGGCAGACCGGGTTGAGGGAACCATTTTCGGTCACGGGGAGCGTACCGGCAATGTGGATATAGCGGTATTGGCATTGAATCTCCAGTCCCGTGGAGTGGAGACCGGACTTGATTTTTCACACATGGCGGAGATTGTCCGTATTGTTGAAGATAATTCAGGAATAGAGGTACATCCGCGTCATCCTTATGCCGGTCAGCTGGTATTTACTGCTTTTTCCGGTTCGCACCAGGATGCTATCCGCAAAGGGATGGATGAACGGCGCGAAACGTCGGAATTTTTCCACCAGGGCTGGAAGATGCCGTATCTTCACATAGATCCGGCGGATGTCGGCCGTGAATATGAAAAACTTATCCGCATCAACAGCCAGTCCGGAAAGGGCGGAGTGGTTTTCCTGCTGGAGAAAGAGTATGGCATATTCCCGCCCAAGGCTATGCATCCGGAAATCGGCCGGGCAGTGCAGAATTTTGTGGATAAGAGCGGCGGAGAGGTGGACAGCTCCATGCTGCTGGATATATTCCGGAATAATTTTGTGAACATTACCGGACCTTATTCCATGAGCGGTTACACCCGGGCTTCAAATTCGATTGGAGATTTGGTGGGAGTGGAGTTTGTCTGGCATGAAAATGACCGGAGCTGGGAATTGGCTTCCAGCGGCAACGGACCGTTGTCTGCGGTGGTCAATGCTTTGAGAAAGGCAGATATTCTGCCGGGATTTGTGCTGGAGGACTTCTGCGAAAAAACCATGGGATCAAGTGCTGATGCCAAAGCTTTGGCCTTTGTCGGTGTCCGGATGAAGGAAGACGGCAAGATTTTCTATGGTGCCGGAGAGCACTCCAATATTGACCGTGCCGCGGTTGGCGCACTGGTAAGTGCACTTAACCGTGCCGCCCGGGCAAAAGAAGCGGAGAAAGCGGCAAAATGACCGGTACAGGAAAGTCCCGGGTTCAATTTCTGCTGGGGTTGCTGATAGTCATTGCCCTTATTCATGTGGTAGCGATTTACTTCATTGCCTCTGGAGGGAAGGGCGGCAGAACATCGGAAGAAAAATCGTCTGCTGCTGAAGCAAAGGGAAATGATAATTCCGGCAGTATCGCTTCTGAGAAGAAGGAAGAAATATCCTATCTTTACCGGAAAGTTTCCACCCTGAAAAACTTCGGCGCACCGCTGGATTACTCCGGTGTGCGCCGTGGTAATTTGAAAGAAATTCCGCTTACCCGTCAGGCCAGGGCCGGAATTCTGGTGGATATGGATACCCGCAAGGTGCTGTGGGCAAAGAATGAAGCTCAGCCGCGTCCCATTGCTTCCATGACCAAAATGATGACCATGCTTCTGGCATTGGAGGAGGCAGACCGCAGAAAGCTGCCGCTGGAAACAGTGGTAACAGCTTCTGCCGCGGCATCCAGAGTTCCCCCTTCCGGTATAGGTTTGAAGAAAGGAGAGAAAATCTCTCTGCTGGATCTGATGAAATCAGCCATGATCCGCAGTGCTAATGACGCGGCTTACCAGATTGCCGAGTACTTCAGCGATGGGAAAGTGGATAATTTTGTCCGCCGGATGAATGAACGGGCAAAGGAACTCGGCTTGAAAGGTGTTGATTTCCGTTCACCTCATGGTTTGCCGTCCAAGCCTGACTCGTCCGGAACTGCTGAAAGCATGATCTTTCTGGCAGAAAGACTGCAGGAATATCCGGTTTGCATGAAATGGGTTTCCACTTCCGGCACCTATATCCGCAATGGGAAAACCTTGATAACCAATACCAACCACCTTATCCGCCCCCGTTATCCCGGAGTGAACGGCATGAAGACCGGTTACACCAGGAATGCTGGGTATTGTGTTACTGTAAGCTGTGAACGCAATGGCCGGCGTCTTATGCTTTGCCTGATGGGATTGAACGGGGCCAAGGCGGAACGTGATCCTCTGGCCCGTAAATTACTGGATTGGGGATACAAGAAAATCTCAGGCCGGAGCTGATGAAGCGAGCTCTTTTTCTTTTTGCTTGAGCCGATAGAGAAATTCTTTGCCGTAATCACCGGTGAGGGCAAAAAACACCCCGTTTACCCCAGCCGGCGGGTCATCGCTCCAGGTAAATGAGCCGTTTACCAATTCCAGGTGACGGCCGTTGACCACGCCTTTTCCGCGCAGCAGGCGGCCTCGGTATTCCGTCATAAGCTGATTTAAAACTTCTTCCGGCAGTGAACCATCCCAGTTTATGGTGGAAAATCCCGGAGTTGAGGTGGAGCAAAGCCGGAGAGATGCGGATTGACTGCAGTCGGAAAAATGGTCGAATTTAATATTGCCATGCAGTTTTTCCCGGTCGGAAAGTATAATTCCGGCATCAGGATTGACCTGTTTTAAGTTTTCAGAAATTTCTCCGGAGGCAAGATCACACTTGCTTATTACAATAATATCAGCAATGGCAATTTGTTTATTGATTACCGGAAGCACTTTGGATAATTTGGGATAATTAAGCGCATCAACCACAGTTACCACCCGGGGAAGCAGAAACGAATCACGGAGAAAAGAGTTCTGCAGCAGAGCTGCAGTATCGGTTGGTTCTGCCAGTCCGGAAGCTTCAATTACCAGCAAATCCGGATGCAGATTTTCTGCTATTGTGGTAAGTTGATTGATTAAATTAGCCTGTTTGCAAATGCAGAAAATACTTCCGCCGGCAATTTCCAGTGTCGGTATGCCGTAAGTCTTTAGCAACGCTCCGTCAAGTGAATATTTGCCGAAATCATTGACCAGCAACGCCACCTTGTTCCCCGCTGCCAACTCCGGGAGCATCCGTCCGATTACCGTGGTTTTTCCGGAGCCGAGAAAACCGGCGAACATAATTACCGGGATTTTTTTCATTTCCAACCTGTATTTTTAAACATTTCTTTTATCTGCGCTACATTTTTCCCCCGTCCGAATTCGGTATCTCCGGCGGTATCGCGTGGATTTGAGCCGGCTTCGGCATAAAGAGAATTAGCCCCGGACAGCAATCCCAGTTCATCCGGTTCATGTACCGCTATGCTCCCCAGCCGGGGATTGTCTGCCGAAGCAAGGGAAACCGCTGCAACGATTTGGGCAAGGCGCAGTTTGCTTATTTCTTCCGGTAGATCGGAACCGGGAAAGTTGACTCTGGCCATGGCGGCATGCTGAAAACACTCAAATTCATTGCCGAACAGAATGGCATCAGCCAATTCTTCGTTGCTGTGTTCAGATCCGATCGGTTCACAGCAGTAATACCAGTCCAGTCCCGCCTCCCGGATGGCTTCAACGGTATAACGCCGCTGTTCCGGGGAAAGGGCAGTGTCAATACCTTCCCGGAGCCGGAGTACATGGTATGCTCCGGATACACCGGCCTGACGGCATTCTGCAAAAAAAGTTTTGTTTCCATCTCCGACATTAAGCACGATTTTCACATTTTCCGGGATGGCTTTGCGTATGCGGACGATTTTTTCCAGCAGCACATCAGGATTAAAGTCATGCATTGTCAGCAGGAAAAGCGCATCCAAACCTCCACCGGAAGTTGAAAACTCAACTGCTTCGGAAACAAGTTTTTCTACCGGAATTTCAAAACTGCTTTCCCGGAAAAATTCCCCTGAAAAATTACAGAAACGGCATTTGCCCGGACAGGCGTGCCGTTCCACTCCAATCTGCCCCAGCGCGAGAGCGCGTCCATTGAAACGTTCCCGCGAGAGTGCGTCCCCGTCCCGGCGCAATGCCGCAGCATTGCCGGAATCGGGGGGGTATGAGAGCCATTCAAGCAGTTTTGAACGCTTCATTTTTTCAGAGCAACCCTTTTTTCTTCAGCCGTGAAGAGATGGCTTCCGCCAGTGCCGCATTGTCCGGAATGGAGGAAACAAAAACAATTTCCGTATCCATGCAGAGAGTCGGAATATTGCTGACGCCGAGCGTAGCCATCATTCTGACGCCTTCCGGAGTCTTGATCTTGTGTTCACGGACGATAACTTTATCGCCGAACGGCTTGGCCGTCTGTTCCGCCGCCGCCACCATATATTGACACGGGGCACAACCGAGGCTGTCCAGAGTGATCAGGTCAATCTGAAGCACATCCGGTTTGACGTAACCGGTCAGATCAAATTTTTCCACTTCGCTGGCCGGCGGATTGGCTGCCAGCTGGGCGGCAATTTTAAATTCTTCCGGATCCTGGGCGACTTTGCCAGCGGCGATAATGTTCCTGGGCGGGGTGGCATAGGGTATGTCACAGCCGGGAGCCAGGATGAACCCGCCGGCATTGCCGGCAATTTCCAGGCACTTGTAAGCATTGATTTTATTGGCGTTTTCATCTCCAAGCAGCATTACAACAGTCAGCTGCAGATTGCCGCCGAAGCTGACATTTTTCGCACGGCAGATATCCCGGACATAGTCGAGCGGAATGTTTTCATCAATGGAAATATTGTCGCAGTGAGTTTCGCACATAACTTCAATATTTTTCTGGGCATGGCCGCAGACAAAGAGTGAACTTTTTCCGCCGGAAACGCGCACAAAATCAAAAATTTCCCGCAGCGGTGCGGTGCAGAACTCTTCAAACTGTTCCGGTCCGATCTGGCTGGTCATGGGATCAACCACTGCAATAACATCACAGCCGGCATCGAGGAAGAGTTTGCTCATGACCTTGCCGGTTTCCGCACAGAACTTGAGCAGTTTTTTCACGCCGTCAACATCATCGAACATCTGCATGAAAATTTCCGTTCCCAGAAGATGCAGTGCCAGGGTGAACGGTCCGGTAATCAGTCCGTAAAGTGCGATATCCGGATGAGCAGCACGGATTTCCCGGATGGTTTTGAGCACCAGAGGAAGTCTTCCGTCTTCAGCGGTCGGCAATTTAAGATCATCAAAGGTCAATTTGCCTTCTGCCATGGGATGGCTCATCACTGACGGGGGATTATCCTTATTCCAATGAAGTTCGCATCCGAAGATTTCCGCTTCGAGCTGGAGATCGAAAATTACCGGAATGCCGGCCGGCCGGTAAAGTTCGATTGCTTTTTCCAGTCCGGCCGTCATAAGTTCCGAACTCTTGAAATACTCTTCCGCACTTTTGCCGATCAACGATGCACAGTGGCAGCCGCAGAAAGGCACCCAGGGTACGCGCGGCGTGGGTTTATTGTCTATTGCGGCTATAACCAGTTCTTTACCATTCATTTGAGAATATTTTTCCTGTTTTTTATAGTTGATAATCTCGGGCTTTACAGTACTGAATATATTGCATGATTGATGAATTCTCTTCCTGAAAATTTCAAAATATTGCTCTATATTGTCATATCCGGTCTGTCCGTCAGGATAATTACGGCAAACATACTGCCGTGAAAAAAAGGTATGAACTGTAAAGACAGATTTGAAAAAGATACAGTCAAGTTATATATTATCGGGGCGAAAAAAAGAACTGATTTAACAGGAGTATAAAAAGTGAAAATACTGCTTACCGGCGGTTGCGGATTTATCGGGTCAAATCTGGCAGGAGCTTTGCTTAAGCTCGGTCACCGGGTAACGGTGCTGGATGATCTGTCCACTGGAAGAGAGGAAAATATACGGGAATTTAAGGATCACCCCGGATTTGAATTTGTGCGCGGCGACATCAGGGACGATGAAGTTTTGAAAAAAGTCATGTCCGGAGCTGACGCAATTTCGCACCAGGCGGCAATTGGTTCTGTCCCGCGCTCAATAGATGAAGTTACCGGCTCTCTTTCTGTAAACGTCTGCGGTTTTGCTTCGGTCCTTGACCGGGCGGTGAAGTGCGGTATAAAGAGAATAATTTATGCTTCAAGTTCAGCCGTTTACGGCGATTGTGATGATGTGCGCAAAACGGAAGGACGCACCGGGAAACTGCTCTCTCCGTATGCAATAAGCAAACATACTGATGAATTACTGGCAGAAAACTGGGCCGATTTATTCGGAATCGAAGTTATCGGGCTGCGTTATTTCAATGTGTTCGGGCCGAAGCAGAGTCCGTATGGTGCTTATGCCGCGGTAATTCCGAAATTCTGCATGGATTTAATTAATCACCGCAATCCGGCAATCAATGGCGATGGTTCGATCATCCGGGATTTCACCTTTGTGGACAACGTTGTACAGGCCAATATCTCTGCACTCACTACGGAGAACGGGGATGCGTTCGGACGGGTTTACAATATTGCCGGCGGAGAACAGATGACGCTGAATAAACTATTTAAGGTAATTCATAGCGAACTTTCCCGGCTGGATAAAGCTATTTTACCTTTGCAGGCGGAACATGGCCCGGAAAGGAAAGGGGATATCAAACAATCACTGGCAGATATAAGTCTGGCAGAAAAGTATTTGAATTACCGGGTTGCAGTCCGGGCGGAAGAGGGGTTGCCGCTGGCGGCAGGGTGGTACTTTGAACACAGAAATGAGTTTTGATAATGAGCAAAGTTTTGAATGATGCTTTAATGGATGGATTGATGGAGCAGGCCCGTCAGTCAGAGCGCGGCAGAGCGCATTATAATATGCATGAATCTCTGGATGAAGATGTTCACCGGCTGATGATGGCCTTTCTGCCGGAGAGCCGTTTCGACATACAGCGTCATCCTGGAAAATGGGAGCTTCTGATTGCGCTGCGGGGAAAATTCGAACTTTTTATTTACACTGACTCGGGGGAGGTTTTGGAGAAACATCTGCTTTCTCCGGCAGAAGGGGAAAGTGCGGTGGAAATTCCCCCGGGGGCATTTCACCGGATTGCCGCATTGGAGCCGGCAGTGGTGCTTGAGGTAAAGAAGGGGCCGTATATTAAGCCCGGTGTTGATGACACGCTGGTTTTGGCCGGACAATAAAAAAACAACTTATACCGTAATTGAGAAAATGAAAAAGTTATTTTATTTTTTGTGTTTTGTGTTATCAGCTGTGTGTTTCCCGCTTTCCGGTGCGGATAAAGGTACTCAGCTTGCCGCTGATGGAAAAGGAATGGGCATATACATATTTTCTCCCACTGCAGTTGACCGTTACGCTGCCAGGGAATTAGCTCATTTTCTGAAAATGGCAACAGGCGTGGAGTTTAAGGTGCATGAAAATACGGTTCCGCCGGAACGCCGTGCAATTCTGCTTGGGACTGGAATTATGGAAAAAACCGGCACGAAAATTCCGTCAAAACTGGGTGATGACGGCATTTACTACCGGATTGACGGGGATACAGAGAGAATTTTTATTACCGGCGGGATTGAGGCTAAACGCGGGACGTTGAATGCAGTTTACTCCTTTCTGGAAGATTGTCTGGATATTCGTTTTTTCACTCCTGAATTTACCGGAGTGGAGAAAAAAGCGGATCGGGTATTGCTGTCTGCCGAGAAAAGATTTGTACCGCCTTTCCGTCTGCAGCGGTGTCTGCTTTTCCAGGGAGTCGGTATTAATCCGGACTGGTGCGCCCGGGCAAGGGTGTTCGGCGCGTATATGAATTTGCGGGATGAACAGGGGGGGCAGCAGAAATATGTTCCCGGATTTCATCATACTTTTGAAGTCATTGCGCCATCAGCAAAACATTTCAAGGAACATCCGGACTGGTATTCCATGGTAAACGGGAAACGGCTTGCTTCTCATAACCAGTGGTGTCTGACCAGCGAGGGGTTATTTCAGTTTGTACTCTCGCAGTGCAGGGAAATACTGCGCAAAGCCCCGCCGGATACGGTACTGTGTGTTTCCCAGAATGACTGGCGCAATAACTGTCAGTGTCCGGAATGCAGGAAAATAGATGACTATGAGGGCAGCCCCGCCGGTACACTGGTGCGTTTTCTCAACCGGCTGGCCAAGGAACTCCGCGGGGAGTTTCCCAATGTGAAAATAGAGACCTTGTCTTATTTGTACAGTACTCAGGCCCCGAAATTTACTTCACCTGAACCGGAAGTGATTATACGCCTGGCATTGATCAACCGCAACTACTCCTATCCAATCGAAGATGAGGCAAATAAGCGTGCCAGTGATTCGGTACGAGGCTGGAGCCGGCTCACACCGAATTTGACCGTATGGGACTATGCGGTTAATTTCCGGCATTTACCGGCGGTATTTCCCAATCTGAGAAATATGTGCCGTGATATCAAGTTTTTTGCCGATAACGGTGTCCGCGGGCTTTTTGTGGAAGGCAATCACAAGGGAATAGGCGGTGATTTCAAAGAGTTGAAACTGTACGTCTTGTCGCGTCTCGCCTGGGATCCGTCCAGGGACATAGATAAGGAAATACGGGAATTCTGTGATGCGTATTACGGCGAAAAAGCCGCCATGTATCTGATGCGCTACTTTGACGAATTGGATGCAAATACTGTTTCTGAAGCAGAAGAGGGACACGCTATTACCACTTGTGAAGGCAGTGACTTTTCTTTTCTTTCCAATAAATTTCTCCGCCAGGCGGAAAAACTTTTTGATCAGGCAATTGAGGCATCAGATAATGAGGAAGAACGTGAACGCATACGTTTTGCCAAACTTTCCATTCAATATGTGATTTTATTGCGCAGCCCGATGCTGCAAATGGAGCTGGCTGCGTTGAATCGTCCCTGGCCGTTTGCTCAGAGCAAGGACGAAATGCTGGAAGAATTTGTCCGACTGTACAAAAAGGGGGATTTGTCAATAGAGCGTGCCGGACAGCGTAAAAGAGAACTGGATAAATTTTATGCTATGGCGTCAGTCAATATGACTGACCGCAAAGTTCCGTCGTTTTGTGATGGTCTTGCCGGCACAGACTGGATTGAGTCGCAGGATGGTCTTTTTGATGTCTGGAACCAGGGACGCTGGGCGACATTTGCCAAAGATGAACTGGCATCAGACGGTTCAGCGGTGTGGATGCCGGGTACGCACCGCAACTGGGCAGTAAATCTTTCCTGTCCGGAGTGGGTGATAAATCCGGAAAATAATGAGGGAGAATGGGATGTTTTCGTCGCCTTGCGGGCTGATTTGAAAAACGGTGCATCAGGGGCAGTTTTTTCAAGCGGCATACATGGAGAAAAAGGACGGCTTCGGGTTAATGCCAGGGATTTAAGCAAAGATGAATACCGCTTTTTCAAAGTCGGCACTGTCAAAAATCTTTCGGCAAAAAAGAGAATTTGGGCGGCACCGGAAAATAATCCCGGTCTGGAAAAGATCTGGATTGACCGTTATATATTTGTCCGCAAAGCAGCGGTTGATCAGAAAAATGAAATGAAATAAGATGAAATAACTGATGTTTTCTCTGGAGATGTTGAATATTCTCCATCAACCGGAAAAACGTTTGGAAAAAATATTAACGGCATAAGCCTGAATATCATGGCTTATGCCGTTTGTTCTGTTTCTGTAATGAGTTATCAGCGGTCAAGACGCTTCCAGACCTCTTCCAGTTCAATTATCCGTTTTTCGCTGATGGCCTGATCGTAAGCCAAAGCGGTAACCGCGCTTTCCAGCCCCTCGCTGCCGCCGCACCGGGGCTGACCGCCGTTGCACATGATTTCATAAAGTTCCTTCATAATATAGTCATCGCCGCCGCCATGGCCGTCTCCGGAAAAATGTATTACCCGTTCATCCTCTTCGCCCAGGAGAGAATAACGCAGGATACCGGAATAAAGTTCAAGAATCAATGTTCCTTGGGTACAGGAAAAAAACATTCTTCTTTCCGGTATGGCGTTGCTCATGGTCGCCTGAAACATCACCTTTATCCGGTTGCGGTATTCTATGATGCCCACTTGCGTGTCAATAATATCTTTTTCCGAGGTAAAGGGTGAAGCCACGCCGTGAGCGTCGCGCCAGCGCATGAAAACCTCTCCGGGGTATTCATCCATCAGGTACTGGTTTTCCGGAATAAAAAATTCCCGGCTTCCGAAGGCGGCCACTCTGGCTGGAAGACTTCCGGCAAACCAGTTCAGGAGATCAAGGTCATGACAGCATTTTTCCAGAATATGCGGTCCGGAAAACCGGCGGAATCTTCTCCAGTTGCACATAATGTACGAGCCGTGAAAAGGCGGGATGTTTTCATTGGCATCAATGGAAAGAATTCTGCCTAATTTCCCGGAATCAAGCAGCTGTTTGGCCTTCCGGTAAATTGGCGCGTAACGCAGAACAAAACCGGTGGCAAAACGGCATTTTGAATTCCGGTAGAGCTGATACATTTTTTCGCAGTCTTCAATGGTTGTCGCCAGAGGTTTTTCACAGAAAACATCTTTGCCGGCCCGGAATGAGGCGGCGACGTGTTCCAAGTGGTTGACGTTGGGAGAGAAAATCATCACCCAGGATACATTATCGGTGTTGATGGCTTCTTCCGGAGAAGAACATAATTTTGCCCCGGGCTGATCCCAGATTTTCACTGCCCGTTCCATTTCGGCGCGGTCAGGATCAAATACTGCGGCGACTTCCACATTATTTTCCGAATCCCGCAGCAGGTTTTTAATTACGCCAGTTGACCTGCCGCCTGCCGCGATGACTGCCACTTTGATTTTTTCCATAAAAACTCCATTGGATTGTTTTGTCTATTTTGAAAAATCTGTCTGTGTCGTTTATATTATACTGCAATAAAAAATAAAAAAAATGTAAAAAAACGTCATTTACAATGGCAAAAACAAGCGTCAATTACGTTGAAAAGCCGGAGAAATCCGGAGATCTTGAAATTCATCGCCTGCTGAAAAATCAGATTGGGGAAATTCATCAGCTTTACGGTTTGTGTATTCTGGGCGGGGGATCGGTAAAGAGTGCTCCGGACAGTTATTACACTACCAATCTTCGTTATTTTGAGTTTTATTCTCTGTCGCACCTGGTCAAAGGCCGGGGCAGGGGACGCTGGGGAGATGGGAGGGAGTTTGCTATAGAAGAGGGGGATCTGGTCACGGTGTCTCCCGGCAAAGTAAATCTGTATGGCGGGAGCAATGGTGAAGCATATTTCGAGGATGCAATACGTTTTTGCGGACCGGTGGCTGACATGCTTTACCGTTCCGGAGTAATCACTGACGGAGTACGCCGTATCGGCAGGGTACGCCGTCTGCTGCCGGTTATTGAACTTGCTGCTGATCCGGCCCGGGACGCACAGATCAACGCCAACGCCGCTTTGCAGCAGTTATTAATTGAACTGTATAATGAAAGGCGTGAAAAAGAATCTTCACCGCTGGAAAAACTGCTTGAAATGCTGAATAATAATTTATCCCGCTGGTGGACAGTCAGGGAAATGGCGGAACTGTCAAACCTTTCAGAAGAGCAGTTCCGGCGTAATTTTCAACGTTTCACCGGGAAAAATCCCAAACGTTACCTTGAAGAGCTGAAATTGCGCCGTGGTGCAGAATTACTGCTTAATTTCGATTGTTCGCTGGAATTTGCGGCTCATGAGCTGGGCTTTCGGGATGTATATCATTTTTCCAAGCGTTTCCGGAATTTCTTCGGGGTGCCGCCGGGGCGTTACCGGGCTGAATTCGGACGCGGAAAGTGAAATTCCACCTCAGAAAATCAGATAATGAGGGAATAGAATTCTAATCAGGCGCAATTGCTG
>CASECL010000275.1 GCA_949286445.1 uncultured bacterium
TAATTACCCTGGTCTCTGTTATCGGGGTATCTCTCGGCGTCGGAGTATTGATGATCGTGCTTGCGGTCATGACCGGCTTTTCCGATACCATGAAAATAAAGCTGATTGAGACTCAGGCGCATATTCAAATAAAAAGTGCTTACGGCAACGTGGCATTCACCCCGGAGGATGTGGAGAAAACCGCCAGAAAAGCCGGGATACGCAATTGTGCCGCGGTGGTGACCAGTCCGGTAATGCTTCAAGTCGGGAAAAAACTTGATGTACAAATGTTTCTTATGGGGGTTGATTTGAAAAATCTCCTGAAAGAACCCTCTTTTGCCCAGGCTATGGTAGCCGGCTCACCTGAACTCGACCGGCGGGAAATTATCATCAGCTCCAGCCAGGCCAGGCGCCATGGTCTTACGGTCGGCTCAAAGGTACTGCTTCATTCGCCCAACAAACTTATTGATCTGGTTGATTTCAATCCGGACGGCAGTTTTGAAATCAATAAAAATAAATCCATTTACCTGCCTGCGGAATTCACGGTTTCCGGGATTTATGAAATGGGCAAATATGATTTTGACAAAAGTGTTCTTTTCATTTCGCTGGATGATGCGGATGAATTTCTCGGACTGCCGTGGGGGATGGCCACCCGGGTATTCTGCTGGGTTGACGATCCATTTGCATTGCAGAAAGAGCTCGACACCTTGCGGCGCGAACTGCCGGAAAACCTGCGTGCGGTATCCTGGCAGGAAGAAAATGCTCCACTGCTGGGGGTATTGCAGGTGGAAAAAAATATGATGTTTTTCCTGCTGATTTTTATTGTTCTGGTGGCGGCATTCAGCATTACCAACACCCTGATTACTTCGGTTTATCAGAAGACCCGGGAAATCGGGGTTATGAAAGCACTGGGGGCTTCCGGTAAAACTATTCTGGGAATTTTTGTACTGCAGGGATTTTTTGTCGGTCTGTGCGGCAGTGTCTGCGGGGTGCTGCTGGGCAGTACAGTGATATATTTCCGCAATGACATACTCCACGTCATGCGGAATATAACCGGACAGAATATTTTTCCGGCTCAATTCTATTTTTTCAATGAACTGCCGGCTCATGTGGTAAGCAGTGATGTGGCAATTATAATTGTATCTTCCATACTGCTCTGCACACTCGGGGCCTTGATCCCGGCACTGCGGGCGGCAAAACTTGATCCGGCAAAGGCATTGCGTTATGAGTGATATTATTCTTGGCATAAGAAATCTGAAAAAGAGTTACTGTCCGGGCGGGAAAAAACTTGAAATCCTGCGGAACATCAACTTTGAACTCCGCCGGGGGGAATGGGTATGTTTACTGGGATCTTCCGGCAGCGGAAAAACCACGCTGCTGAATTTAGCCGGTTATCTGGAAACGCCGGACTCAGGAACTTTGGAATTTGACGGCGTAAACTTCAATGAAATCAGCGATCCGGCACTTTTCCGCAACCGGAAACTGGGTTTTGTATTTCAAAATTACAGTCTGCTCCCGGAGCTTTCGGTGCTGGAAAACATTATGCTTCCGGGGATGTTTTCAGGCAAATTCAGCCGCCGCGCACTCAGTCTGCGGGCGCAGGAACTGCTGGAAGCAGTTGGATTAACCGACCGGGCCAGTCACCGCCCGGGAGAACTTTCCGGCGGAGAACAGCAGCGGGGAGCGATTGCCAGGGCTCTGATCAACCGTCCGGAACTGCTGCTGGCGGATGAACCGACCGGAAATTTAGACGAGGAAACCGGCGAATCGGTAATGGAACTTTTCCGCCGGCTGAGAGAATCAGAAAAAGGTTTATCCATATTTATGATCACCCATAATCCGGAAATTGCTGCTCAGGCGGACCGCTGTGTGCATCTTCAGCACGGGGAGCTGATCTGATGATATTTCAAGGGGTATTTTTCGGACTGCTCGCTGCGGCGTCCCAAGCCGCCGCTTATGTCTTTTCCCGGCATCTGCTTTCAACCGGAGGCGAATCGAAACGATTGCTGGTATGTTCTCAAATTCTCCTGGGCGCGATATCTCTGCCAGCGGTAATATTTACCGGCTGGTGGCGGCTGATGAACTGGAAATTACTTGGAGTGATAATATTCAGCGGAGCATTTTTTATGTTCGCCCAGTTTTTCTTTTTTGAGGCACTCAAACGGATAGAGAGTTCCAAAATAGCCTCTCTGGTGGGATTGAAAACTCTGGTTATCGCATTACTGATGTTTCTGTTATTTGGCAAAAAATTCAATATCTGTCAATTAATAGCTTTGGCCATGACAGCAGGAGCGGCTGTTCTGATGAATTATCAGAGGCAGAACAAAGCCGGAAAAAACCGGGGTGGCGGCTGGAGCGGGATGGGATATCTTACTTTGGCACTTTTTGGTTACTCCTTCAGTGATCTTGGCGCGTATCTTACTGTGGAACTGATTCCGGGAGGAAATACGGTGGAACGCGGGCTGGCCGGAACCGCATTCAATAACATTTATCTTTTGCTGCTTTGTCTGCCTTTTGCCGTAAAGTGGAAAATCTCCCTCCGGGAGACGGCCCGCTCTGCCGCCTACTCGCTGAGCTGGGGGGCGGGAATTCTTTTCCTCTATGTCTGTTTCGGATTTATCGGGGCGGCTTTCGGTACGGTGGTTCAGGCAATGCGGGGACCGATATCATTTTTTCTCGGCATTATACTTGCGTCCAGGGGATTTTCCCATCTGGAACAAAAACTTTCCATTGGCGGCTGGATTCAGCGCGGAGCCGCGGCACTTCTGATGTTTGCCGCCATAGTGCTGTATGCGTTGTCAGATTAAAAACAAGGTGAAAAATTATGGAAGAGATACTTTACTGCTGCAGATTTGATGATTTTTCTGAGAACAAAGAGCTGATGGAAGAATTTCTTGCCGCACAGGATTTCTTTTACGGCAGCTGGGAGGATCGGGAAAACCCCCGCACCGTACTGACGGTTTACGCCCGCACCGAAGAAGAAGGCAAAGCCAATCTGGAAAAAATCCGTTCTCTCATTCCGCTGTGGAGCCAATATGGAGCCAAACTTGGCGAAGTGGAATATTTTGAACTGGAGAAAACCGACTGGTCAGAGGCGTGGAAAAAATATTTCCATATTATTCACATATCAAAACGACTGGTAATCAAACCCAGCTGGCTGGAATACACTCCGCAGCCGGGTCAGGTAATACTGCATATTGATCCGGGTATGAGTTTCGGTACCGGGCAGCACGCCACCACCTCATTCTGCTTAAGGATGCTGGATACTCTCGCCGACCGCATAGAGGCGGAAAAACTGAATTATGTTCTGGACGCCGGATGCGGGTCAGGTATTCTCTCCATTGCGGCAAAATTGCTGAAATACCCCCATGTTGAGTGCTTTGACAATGATCCTGACTGCATGACGGTAAGTTCAGAAAATGCCGTCATAAATCAGGTTGAACTTGCTCCTTTTGTGGCAGATGCGGAGACTTACCCCGGCCGTGAGGGCGGATATGATGTAGTTACTGCCAATATTCTCGGACATCTTCTGCTGAAATTCAAAAACAATATTGCACATTGGGTTAAACCGGGAAAATATCTCATTCTCTCCGGTATTCTCACCGGAGAATTTGACGAAGTCTCCCGGCAGTATCAGGAACTTGGTTTTACTGAACTTGAACGCGGTACCGAGAAAGAGTGGACCAGCGGTCTTTTCCGGAAAAACTCCTGAGAAAGGCAAATTTTCCCTGCCTCCTTCCCTGCCCTGCCGGCTTAAGTCATCATCTTGAGAATTGAAGATGAATTACTCCGCCGGGCGGGGAAAAAATATTATTTTCCGGAGGTATTCTGCTTATTTCCCCTGACGATCTGCGGAGCAATCAGAATTCTGCGTCCGGGTTCATCCGGATGTTCAAGCCGCCACAGCAGGAGTTCCACTGCCGCCCGTCCGATCTGTTCCGGACGCAAATCTATTCGGTCAAGCGCAGGGTCAATGGCATCAATCTGGTCTCCGGAAATATTTACGCTCAAAAGTTTGCAGACATTTTTCACATCCGCTCCCTCGTGAAGCAAATTCACATACAAACTGGTAAGCAGATAATCGGCACTTTCACAAAATATACCTATTTTACCATTCGGTGATGCTTCAAGACTTTTCACGTCTCCAATGGCGGCAGGACGGATTTTCACCCCCCGCTCTTTGCTGAGAAGTTCAATATTGCTCATCCGTTCCATCTGGGAATACTCTTCCGTCGAAGAAGAAAAATAATTTATCGTTGTTATGCCGGACTCAAGAAAATAATCCAGTGTCTGTTCCGCCAGCATTCTGCAGTCAGCACACACCTGGTCCTCCGGCTCGGAAGATACCGGCATGGAAAGACACCACACATGAGGTATTCCCTTCAATGCGGCGGCAATTTCTGCATTGCGGGGATAATTTTTGCAGATAATGCCATCCACATTACCGTCACTGATCACTCTCGGCAATCCGCCGTCCGGCTCCAGCATGCAGAAAAGCATTTCCACGTTGTTATCCGGCAGTGCAGCGGCCACGCCGTTGATCAATGCTTCCGTAAGCGATGTCCGGGCCGCAATCTTAAAACGATCCGGAACAAAAAACGCAATTTTACCGTATTTAATGGAATTTTTCCCGTACCGGGCGGAACGGCTGAAATTGCGGCTCTCCGGCTTATAAGACAGCTCCTCAATCGCCTGCATAACCCGGCGTCTGGTAGATTCGGCTATTTTGGGAAAATTGTGGGTTACCCGGGATACGGTACTGACCGAAACACCAGCAACTCTGGCTATATCAACAATGGTAGCCCCGTTCTTTTTCATTATTTTCCATCTCCATATTTACCCGGCAATGAAAATACATTATACGACAAAACTATCATTCCAGAGTAAATATATACCTCAAGCAATAAAAATCAATCATTGAACCGATGAAAAATTGATTTTTTTCACTTTTTATATTTTCATTTTCCCCAAGCATCGCGCATTGACACCACCCGGAATTTACCGTCCGACAGGTAACGCAGATATTCACTGAAACATTCCGGAGTATTATTCACCCAGGGGTGAACCAGATCCGGAATACCGTGGAATACCAACACCACCGCATTTCCGGGTGCACATCTTCCCACCGCCTGATAAAATGCCAGACGGTCATCATTGCAGAGCGCATAAGAAGGAACTCTCAGCGGATCATCAACATCCGGTCTCCACGGACGCATTTCCGTGGTACGGGCATAGCGGAATTGATATTTTTTCAACAGCGGGACAATATTTTCCGCAAA
>CASECL010000276.1 GCA_949286445.1 uncultured bacterium
GTTGGCGGTTGGCGGTTGGCGGTTGGCGGTTGGCGGTTGGCGGTTGGCGGTTGCGGAGCAGGGGGAGTATTTATGAAAATAAAAACTCCCTTTCTCCGCGCCGCACCGGGATGATCTCTAATTTCCGGTACAGACTGGAGTATAGATAAATTTAATTGTACTGACTTACTTTACATTGACATAAAAAATAACTGAACAAATTAAAAATCGGAAAGGACAGAAGAATATGAATTTTGACATTTATTTTTAACGTATCTTTTTTTAATCAAAAAATTAGCCTTGACTAATTATATTATTTATGGTTTTGATGGCAGTATGGAAAAAAATAAATCAGACATTGAACAAGCAAAAATACAGCTGCTTAAATCATTTGATTACATCATGAATTTCAGCGGCTTCGGCCATCTGGAGGTGGATATAAGGATATTGAAACGGGGGCAGAAAGAAATTTTGATCCGCTGCGGGCGGGAACACCGCCTGGTACTGGATTTCCAGGAACCGGATAAAGTGTCAACCGGCAGTGCTTCAGAATTATAAGTTGGCAAATTCATTCCGGTTATGGAAATAATGTCGCCGATGTGGTTTCGGGACAGAAAAAAGGATATTGGCTCTTTGGCGGAGCAGAAAATTTTTAACTTAAAAATCCTTCGCGGCCGTTTATTCAAGCCGCGGACAACCTGAAAACACATTTTTGGAGATATATCATGTCAAAAAGTAAAATAAATTACCGGGGGAAAAAATTTACTCTCATTGAACTATTGGTAGTTATTGCCATCATTGGCATTCTTGCCTCCATGCTTATGCCGGCATTGGCATCCTCCCGGGAGCGGGGACGTTCCGCTTCATGCACCAATACACTGAAACAATACGGTATGGCTAATTTAATGTATGCCGATGATTACAAGGCGTTCTGCCCGGTAAAAGATCCGGTTGCCAATGTCTTTTATTACGGTGAACGCGGTGGAGGACACGGTTCATTTTCCTACAATCTTGCCCGGGGCGGTTTCCTCCATCCCTACATGGGAAATTCTGCCAAGGCAATGATTTGTCCCAGTTTTGATGTGGGAAGTGATCTGGAAATAGCGGAACAGGTCGGAGGAATCGGTTATAATCGTCTTTCCTGGAGCGGTACTATTGGCGACGGGGACTACTCCATAAGCAACGGCAGAACATCCCCGGCGAGTGTCTCCCGGCCTACGGAAATAATCATGTTCGGGGATGCCGGACTTTATTCCGGCAGTAAAGTCGGCGGCACCGCTTACCTGGTACCCAATACGGTAGGTATGATGGAAAAAAGCGGTTCAGCACATTTCCGCCACGCCGGAAATGCCAACTTTGTCTGGGTGGACGGCCATGTCTCCAGCGAGCGTTTCCGTGACGGCACCAGCCTGAAGACCGGACATTTCGGCAGCAGTGATGACAATGAAGCCTTCAAGTACTTCTGGAAAGACTGGAGCGAAAGTTCCCCGAAACCTCCGGCAGACTGAGTTATTCAAATGTATTACCCAATAATATTCAGGAGATCAGAAAAATGTTATTATCGAAAAAAGTTGTAATTCCGCTGCTGATATTTTCCGTTGCCGTATCCGCCTGGGGAATAAATGCTGTCTTTACTGATGACAATCAGACCAAAGTCGGCGGCTCACAGCGTGATAGTGCGGTGGATTTTGCGGAGAAAGTTATCTCCTCAGCTCAAAACCGTAAAGGCCGTGAATTCATCTCGCTGGCGGAAAATCCGGCTATGCGTGAACCTCTGAAAGAAAGTTTTATGTTTCTCAATCAGGTTAAACTTGCTCCGGACCCGGACTGGGAAGTCGTCCGCACCAAAGACGGCAACATGGTCAATGTTAATTTTGAATTATCCAGCGGACGCCGGGCGGTGGTGGTGCTGCGCCCGGCCGGAAACACATACAAGTTTGTTTATGCCATGACGGCAATTTAAAATACCGGGGGAAAAATTTATGACACTTTTCATTACCGCCGTACTGATCCTGGCGGCGGTACAGAGTTTCTGCAAATTTTCTCTGATACCGCGCCGCTGGGAACTGCCGCTGGTGCTGTTTCTGGCCGGACTGCCGTTCTGCTTTGAGGAGCGCATTGCCTCCAGCAGCCTGCAGGAGCTGAATACCGTTCTGTCCAGCCCGGAAACGCTGTCCAACTGGTGCGCTCTGGTGGTTATCCAGGAACTGATTTCTCTGGTGGCGGGATTTTCGTTGCTGGCGGGACGGGGTGAGGAGGATAAAAAACGCTCCGGATGGAGAAAATATATTGGCGTATGGAAATATCTGGTATTTTTTCCATCACTGCTGCTGCCTACGGGGGCACTCTATTTGCAGATGTATTTATTCAACCGCCTGGTAAACTGGGATTTCAACCGGATTTCCTGGGTATTGGCGGCGGCACTGCCGCTGGCTCTGGTGATAACAGCAGAGTTATTCCGCCTGTTTTACCGCAATATTGAACGCAGGATTCTGGCGGTAATGCATCTGGAATATTTTCTGCTGCTTCCGGCAATTTTCCTTCCGGTGGCGGCAACGGCGGAACTGATACCGGATACTGCCGGGGGAACATTGTCGCCTGACAGCTGGTTTCTGATATTGCTGCTGTTGGCGTTTGAAATTGTAACAACATTGATTTTTTATATTTACAGGAGAAAAAAATATTATGTCCACCGTCACTCAAATTCTTAACTGGATATCCAACAGTCTGCTGCTGCCGGTAATTGTTCTACTGCTGGCGGCACTGGCGGCGGCACTGGTGTCGCTGGGGGGATTTTGCGCCACCTACCTTGCCTTGCTCCACGAGCGTTCCCGGCGGCGTGAACTGCTGAAAAAAATCAAGAACAGCAAGTCATTAAGTATTAATGATTTGTCCGGAGGCGGTGTTTTTGCCGGACATCTGGCGGAACTGGCCGCCTTCGACTGGGATGAACTGGAGTGCGAAAAACGCATCTCCGAATGGCAGCAGGGATATGAAAAAGAGCTGGAACGCATCCGTTTCCTGACCAAGACCGCCCCCATGCTGGGGTTGATGGGTACTCTCATACCCATGGGACCGGCATTAGCCGGACTGGCTTCCGGAGATATCGGCAATATGGCGTATAACATGCAGATAGCTTTTGCCACCACGGTGGTCGGTTGTGTGATCGCCGGGATAGAACTGATGATATACTCAGTGAAAAAACACTGGTATTCAGAGGAAATTGCCAATTTAAGATATGTGCTTGACCGTCACTTGAGGGAGAGTAATTAAATGAGATATCATACCGGACGTTATCAGATTTTCAATGACACTGATGATGTCGATCCAATGAGTTATCTGGTAAATCTTTTTGACGTGGCGATGGTTTTTGCCGTTGCCCTGATGGTGGCCTTTGCCATCCGGATACGGATGACGGAATTTCTCACGGCTGAAGATGCCACCTTTGTAAAAAATGCCGGCAAGGCGGATATGGAAATTATCGTAAAAAAAGATAATAAAATTACCCGTTACAAATCGGAAAACACCACCGGTTCCGGCAAAGGACGCCGGGTGGGGATCGCCTATCAGCTGGAAAATGGTGAAGTAATTTATGTGCCTGAAAAAGAAAATTGACCGTGTTATGAAAAAGAAAATATTAAAATATGTTGCTGTTGCATTTGCCGCGGCAGTTTTATTTGCCGCCGGCATGGCACTATATTGGCGTTATGCCGCGCCCACCCGGGTGGCGCTGGTGAATTACCCGGAGTACATTCTTGCCCCCATGCTGGATGATAAGATCAATCCGGCAATCAAAGTTGAAGTCCTTAAATGGACTGAATCCAGCGGCGGAGAGCTGAAGAATTTTGACTGTGTGATTTTTTTCGGCATGGGACTGCATTTTACTGAACAGCAGCAGAAACTGCTGGACAGCTTGACTATCCCGGTTTACACCACCAGTTCCACCCGGCGGGAAACCGCATTGGCCGTCATGACTGAAGCCCAGCGTGAACGGATGAGCGAATATTTCCGGCAGGGCGGAAAAGATAATTTCCGCCGGATGCTGGACTTTGTGCGTTATGAACTCGACGGAAAACGCATCAATGCACCGGTGCCGGAACCTCCGGAAGAGGTTGAACGTTACACCTATTTTCATATTGACGGCAAATCACGTTTTAAGACCTTTGACGAATATATTTCCTGGTATAAGTCTTCCGGCCGTTACCGGGAGAACGCGGCCAACATTCTGATTTTATCCGGCAATGGCGGCGGGGCTCTGGACGGACTGATCCGTGCGCTGGAAGAAAAAAATCTTAACGTGATTGCCGCCAGCGGCATGTGGTCAGCCGGCAAAGATATAGATAAAATCAAACCGGATTTAATTATTTATCAACCTCACGGCAGATTGGGTGAACAGGCGGTGGAATACTTGAAAAAATATAATATTCCACTCTATTGCCCCATCAAGGTAAATCAGCCGTATGAAGAATATCTGAAAGACCAGCGCGGTATGACCGGAGGCATGTTAAGCCAGAGTATAACCATGCCGGAACTGGATGGCGGTGCGGTGCCTTTTGTGCTCTCTGCCCTTTTCCGCAACGAAAGAGGTCTGCTGGAATTCCGCATGATCCCCGACCGTTTGGAACGCTTCGCCCAGCTGGTAAAAAAGACCACCGATCTGAAACGCAAACCCAATTCGGAAAAAAAGATCGCCATGATCTATTACGGCTCCATCGCCAGTGAAGCCGCCACTGCCGGTCTCGGGGTGAGCCAGTCGGTGCTCAATATTCTCAAACGCCTCAAAAATGAGGGGTACAACGTCGGTGAACTGCCGGAAAATATTGAGGAATTCGACCGTGAACTCAAGGAAAATAACGCCATTTTCGGTAATTCATTCAACGGGAAAACTTCCGCTGATCCCGGGCATATTGTAAAAACTGTTACCATCACTCCGGACGAATACGTTTCCTGGGTGAAAAAAAGTATGCCGGATGACCTTTATGCCACCGTAGTTGAGCGTTATGGCGATTTCCCCGGCCGGAATTTCCGCAACCGGGACGGCAATATGGAAATCGGCTGTATCCGGTTCGGCAACGTTGTTTTAATGCCCCAGAGCCTGCCTGGGGAGGGGAGTGATCAGAATAAACTGATTCATGGGGTGAAAATGTCGCCGCCCCATACTTATATAGCCACCTATCTTTATCTGCGGCACGGGTTCAATGCTGATGCGCTTATACACCTCGGCACCCACGGCAGTATGGAATTCACCCCCTGGAAACAGGTGGCGTTGTCCAGTTATGACTGGCCGGATGTGCTGATCGGCGAAATCCCCCACTACTATTTGTATATTATCAACAACATCGGTGAAGCACAGATTGCCAAACGCCGGAGTTACGCGGTCATGGTCAGCCACCTGACGCCGCCATTTATGAATTCGGAAGCCTACGGTCCGGTGGCCGCGCTGCTGGAAAAACTCCATCTGTTTGAAACCGCAGAAAACCCGATGCTCAAAGCCGAATACGGTAAATCAATCATTGAAGCCGTCAAAGCGGAAAAAATCGACCGGGATTTGAAGTTGTCCAAACAGCTTGAACAGGGTGTGCTAAATGATGAAGACATGCTTAAAATCCAGGAATATCTGCATGAAATCAGCGATGCCAAAGTCAACCGCGGTATATATATAGTCGGGCGTCCGTACACTCCGGCCGAGGCGGCGGAAACTGCAGGACTTATGAGTGTAGATGCCATTGCCAATGCCAGGTTCGAAAAAGATCTGGCGGAGAAAAAGGTTACCGCAGAGCAGCGGGACGACCGGAGTTTTTTCCGGCGCAACTACCTGCTGCCCGCCCGGGAACGGGCACGGGAAATTCTCAGTGATCCGGAAAAATTCCGTCAGCAGATTAAATCAGCTTCAACTCCGGCATCCCGGATGGGTAAAGAAAATGGCATGCCCGCTTCAGAGATGCAGGAAATGCTTAAACGTGGTAAATTACCTGACGGCCGCCCGATTCCGCCGGAAATGGCCGCGGCTATGAAAAATATCCGCCGGCCTCAAAAAACGGTTAAATCCAAGCCGTCGCCGGAAGAAATCGCGCTTGATGCCTATGATGATCTGCTTAACTCCACTCCGGCGGAACTTCAGGCATTGGTCAATGCCTTCAACGGAGGATACCTGTTCGCTACCTCCGGGGGAGACCCCATACTCAATCCGTCAACGGTGCCCACCGGAAAAAATCTTTACGGCATTGATCCGGAACGTACTCCCACCCGGGAGAGTTACGCGGTGGGTAAAAAATTGGCGGAGGAGTTGATCAAATCTCAGTTGAAAGCCAATGGCAAATACCCTCAGAAAGTAGGTTTTTCACTCTGGGGCGGCGAATTTATCCGTACTCAGGGAGTGAATATAGCACAGATATTTTATCTGCTGGGCGTGGAGCCGGTGTGGGATTCCCGCA
>CASECL010000277.1 GCA_949286445.1 uncultured bacterium
CTGGGACAAAGGGTATGACTGGCTGTGCCGCAAATTCAACCGCAGTATTTACTGGACCAGCAAAAATCCGCTGAAAATAATTTTTGCGGTGATATTGTTCTCATTGCTGACGGTATTTTTTGTGGTCCCTCATGTCGGACTGTCCTTCCTGCCGTTCTGCGACCAGGGGGAAATTCGCATAAAATTTGAATTCCCCACCAGTTACAATCTGGAAACAACCGAAAAACTGATTCTGGAAGCCGCCGATCATTTGAAAAAATTTGATTTTATTACCGGTATGAATATTCAGGTCGGCACGGCCAACTCCACCCGCGGTCAGGTAAGCGCGGCGGTGTACATCGGCCAGATAAATTTGAACACCACCGGGAAACTTGAACGTAAGGAAACCATCTATGATTTGCAGGATATGATCCGCAAGGAGCTGTCTTATCTGGACAACTGTCTGGTCACATTGTCCATTCCGGCGACATTCGGCGGCAGCGGCGCGGAAATACGTTGCGTGATCAACGGTCAGGATCTGGAGGTGCTGGAAGCCGCGGAAATGAAAGTTATGGAAACTCTGCCCGGTACCGGTATGGTGCGGGATATCGACTCCAGCCGCCGTGAACGCAAACCCAATATAAACGTCACTCCTGACCGCACCATTCTGCAGAACCTCGGACTGTCGGCGGAACAGATTTGCGATGATCTGCTGGGTGCGCTGGACGGCATTGAAGTTGGCGACTTCAGAATGGGAGCAAGAACCTACGATATCCGGCTTAAAAACAACAAGGAATACGGCGAAGCTCAGTTGTTTAAGAATGCTCCCCAGTCCAGGAGCAGCAATCCGCTGGGCACTGAAGTCATCGCCAGAATTACTGAAGATTCCCGTCCGGTGATTATTAACCGTTACGACAAAATCCGTACTATGTGGCTGTATGCCAATACCGCGCCTGGCATGGCACTGGGTGATGTGTCCAAAATGATAGAGAGGACCGCACAGGATGCATTGCCTCCGGGGTACAATGTCCGCATGAGCGGAAGTGTGGAACTTATGAATGAAACCGCCAGAGAATTTATCCAGGTTATCGCGCTGGCTACATTGCTTACCTATCTGCTGATTGCGGCGATTATGGAATCCTGGTCAAAACCGTTCCTGATCATGTTTACTGTACCGCTGGGCTTTCTCGGCATGTATCTGACGCTGTTTATCGCTGGACTTCCGATGTCAATGATGGGACTGCTCGGCGGCGTGATGATGATCGGTATCGTGGTGAATAACGCCATTCTGATTCTGGATGAAGTCGGCAGCCTGATCAGTAAAGGCATGTCGCCGCACCGGGCAATGCTCCGGGCTTCACAGGAAAAATTCCGTCCGATTGTGATGACCAGTATTGCCTCTGTTGCCGGTATGCTCCCGATGGCGTTCGGGTCCGGACTGGGGTCGGAACTGCGTGCCAGCTGCGGTATCGGGGTGGTGGGCGGACTGGCGATGGCCTCACTGCTTACACTCTATGTTATTCCGGCACTCTACTTTGCTTTTGTGCCGGACAGCAAGAGCCGTCCCAATGCGTTAAAGCGTTTATGGCAGAAAGTTACCGGATCAAAATCTTCTGCCGGGAAAAGAAATCATGAACCGGCCAAGGCCTGATAATATCTCAGAATATCCGGTGTACGGAAAACCGGAAACAGCAGTAAATGCTTTGACAATTCATAACTGCTGTTCCGTTTTTTACCTGGCCGGGAAATGGCTGGAAAAATAAAAAAAGAGGTATCCCGAAGTTATGTCGCGGCTCTCCAAATCGGCCCAGATTGAACTCAATGACCGGATGCGCAATCTTATCCGCAATGCCTTTGCGGAATTGACCATTGCCCATGGGGAAATATCCATGAATGCACTGGCGGCGCATCTGAACGTGGCAAAGGGTACTTTATACAATTATTACTCCACCAAGGAGGAACTGCTCCGTGATGTAATGCAGGAGCGTGCAAACATCATGTTTTCCCGGATGGAACAGGAAATTCCGGTCTCCGGCTCCGCCCGGGAACAATTGCTGGTTTACGCCCGGATCATGATGGAAGATTTTGAGCATTACCGTTATTTGCGGGCGGAGTTTCTGCGACACAATCCACTGCCGCCCCACAGGCCTACCCGCAATTTGCTGCTGGTGGAAAAAATTCTCAACCGCGGCATACAGCGCGGTGAATTCCGCCGGATGCACCCAGGGAAACTGCGGTGGCCATCTTCTGCAGTCTGATCGGCAAATTCCGTTATATGCTCCGCTTTGAGTTATCCATTGATATTGCTGCAGAGTTAAGAATGTTTGAAGATATCATTATCCGGGCATTACTGGCGGACAATATGCCTCCGGCAGAAACACTCGATAAACATGAATAACTGCAATCGGAAATACCATGGAACCGTCAAAACCCAATATTATTCTTATCAACTGTGATGATCTGGGCTACGGTGATCTCCATTGTTACGGCTCGCCGTGCAATGAAACACCCAATATCGACCATCTGGCTTCGGAGGGGATAAAATTCACTGACTTTTACATGGCTTCCTCAGTATGTTCCCCCTCCCGTGCCGGTATGCTTACGGGCTGTTACCCGCAACGCCTGTCGATAAACCGGGTGCTTTTTCCCGGCGAAGCGACCGGACTAAATCCGGCAGAAAAAACTATTGCCGGCATGTTGAAAGAACAGGGTTACGCCACCGGCCTGGTGGGGAAATGGCATTGCGGAGATCAGCGGGAATTTCTTCCCGACCGCCATGGGTTTGATTTTTATTTCGGTTTACCGTACAGCAATGATATGGGGTGTCAGAAAGGCAATACGGCAAACTATCCGCCGCTTCCCCTGCTCCGCGACGGTGAAGTAGTGGAACAACAGCCGGATCAAAGTCTTTTAACCGGGCGTTATGTAGAGGAATCCATCAAATTCATCCGGAAAAATGTAAATGCCGGACAGCCGTTTTTTCTTTATCTGGCGCACATGTATGTTCATGTACCGCTCTTTGTTCCGGAGCGTTTTGTCAATTCATCCCGAAACGGCCGTTACGGCGGAGCGGTGGCGTGCATTGACTGGGCATGGGGTGAACTGGATCAGGAGTTGAAAAATCTGGGAATTGCAGAAAACACACTGGTAATATTTACTTCTGACAACGGTTCCCGTGCCGCTGATGACGGCAATAATCAGGGCCGCGGCAGCAATGCCCCGCTGCGGGGGACAAAATTCACCACCTATGAAGGCGGCTTCAGACTGCCATGCCTGATGCGGTGGCCGGGGAAAATCCCGGCAGGGAAAGTCATTCATGAAATGGCAAGTTCGCTGGATTTTCTTCCCTCACTGGCGGCGTTGACCGGAGGAAAATTGCCGGCTAAAGCTATTGATGGGGTGGATATCTCTGAATTGATTACCGGAAAAAATAAGCATTCTCCCCGGGATACGTTCTTCTATATGTCCATGGGCAATATCTGTGCCGTGCGCAAGGGGAAATGGAAACTCCATCGCTGCCGGCGGGATAGACACAGTCCGGATTTTGCCGCAGTAAAGGAATTATTCAACCTGGAAGAGGATTGTGCAGAGTGTGTCAATTTATATGAAGGATATCCGGAGGTTGTTGAACAACTTTCCGCTCTGATTGATGAAGCGGGAAATCTTTACGGCGACATTTTTACTTCGCGTTCCGGGTCCGGAGTACGTCCCTGCGGCCGGGTGGAAAATCCCCGTCCGCTGTCAGCCGCTTCACCGGATATTCCCTGTGTGATTGCCGAATACGACCTTGATGAACGGGGATAAAAAATTCACCATACCGGAGCAATGCAGCCGCAAATATTATTTTAGTCGATTATGCAAAAGTCGATTTTGGCTTTAGATAAGGCGGCAAAGCCGACGCATACTGACGTATGCGAGGCTGAAGCCAACGAA
>CASECL010000278.1 GCA_949286445.1 uncultured bacterium
CCGGAATAAATCACAATTTAATACCTGCTTTTTCCGCTTCCGCTCTGGCCATGGCCTTAATTTTTTTCATATCTGCCGTCGGCTCCGGAAATTCGGTGTGCATATTTTCCAACACCCGGCGCAAAATATCTGACACCGCTAAATCCCGTATATATTTGCGGTTGGCAGGGATGACAAACCAGGGCGCGCACTCGGTGGAACAATTATTGAGCATATCTTCAAATGCTTTCATATATTCCTTCCAGTGTTCACGCTCCGTGTAATCCGACTCGGAAATTTTCCAGTGTTTATCCTCTTCTTTCAGGCGGTCGGCAAAGCGTTTAAGCTGTTCATCCTTGCTGATGTGAAGCATGAATTTAACCACCCGGGTATTCCGGTCGCTGAGCAGACGCTCAAAGGCGTTGATATGTTCATAACGCCTTTCGCACTCGCCTGCCGAAACCTGCCCATGCACCCGGGTAACCAGCACATCTTCATAGTGCGAACGGTTGAATACCACCACCTCGCCAGTCCGCGGCACAGCTAAATGGGCCCGCCAGAGAAAATCATGGGCCAACTCCAAAGTGCTGGGCTGCTTAAATGACACTACCCGGCATCCCTGAATATTGAGCGGACCGAGTACGGAATTAATCACTCCGTCTTTGCCTCCGGCATCCATGGCCTGAAAAATAACCAGCAGCGACTGTTTATTTTCCGCGTACATCCGGAACTGGAGCTTGCGCATAACTTCGATATTTTCCGCGGTGGCGTCCCTGGCCTCTTTTTTGGAAATCTTCAATTCTGCACACTCGGGATCTACTTTATCCAGATTAAATTTTTTATCCGGCTTTACCGCAAACTGTTTTATAAAATTCATTTTTACTGTCCCCCGGCTGAATTTATTTTTTTCCCGTTTCAATCAGAACATAGGATGGAAGTCCCTTAATACCGTATGAATCAAGCAGTTTTGCTACTTCAGGATCGTTTAATTTTTCCGCCTGAAATTTAACAAAAGATACCTCTTTCAACGCCGCTTTTACTTTTTCATTGCTCAATACTGTTTTTTCCATTACCGAACAATTTTTGCACCATGAAGCCCAGAAATCAATCAGCAGCGGACGATTTTCCGCCGCGGCCAGACGCTTTATCTCCTCAAGTTTGCGGATTTCCTTTCCGGCATCATACTCTCCGGAACCCAGCCTTACTGCAATAACAAAATAGTATCCTGCCATAAGGAAAATAAACCCGGCAAAAACATATTTCACATAGACCATGAATTTCCCCGGTCTTGGCAATACCCCCAATCCGGCACCGGCAAACGGCCATGGCAACGCCATTCCAAATCCCAGCAGCAGCGGATAAAAAGCGGCCATGACATCGCCTCCGGCGTAGCGTTCTGCGGAAAAAATCAGCACACTTATTACCACCGGAGCCACGCACGCCCCGGCCAGTAATGCAGCCACCGCCCCCATAAAAAAGGCCAGCAGATTTTTCCCGAAACGGAATTTATTCCAGTTGACTCCGCCGAAACGCTGAAAGTCAATATTAAATACCCCCAGCATGGCCAGAGCCAGAAAGATAAATATAATTGCCACCACAACATTGAATACCGGGGAACTGTTGAGCGAACCGAATTTCATTCCTGCCCCCACCGATAACCCGCCCAGCACTCCATACGCCGCCATCATGCCGAGAGCGTAAACGCATCCCCGGAAAAATCCGGTTCCGGAACGGCTTTTTCCGTTCTCTCCGCTGTTCTCCCCTGCCCCCAGAATAGCCAGATTAACCGGAATCATCGGAAGCACACAGGGGGTTAAATTCAATGCCAGACCGCCCAGAATTACTGCCAGCATCCACCAGATACTACCGGGCTGCAGGCGGGAAAAACTGCTGTTGTTCTGTTGTTCCGCTGACACTTCCTCATTCAGCGCAGAAATTGATACCTTTTCCGCCTTTTTGTCCGTTCCACGGATAAAGGCAATGAATTCATCTGCGGAAACAATTCCGCTTAAAACCCGGAATTTTTCTTCCGGTTCCGCCCCGGTTTTTCCGGTATTCTCTGCGGATATTTTTTTATTTCCGTCCTCCGTGCCTGCTTCCGGCCAGACGAAAACTTCCGGCATAAAGCAAATCCCCTGTTTACAGCCCTGGTAATTTACTTTAACCCGGAAAGGCGGCCGGCCGGCAAAACGCCATACCGACCGCCCGGCAGGATAAACATTGATTGCAGTGCCGCTATCGTCCCGGTGTGAGACAACTGCCGGTTTTTCCAGTGCTGTTAGCTGCTTATTATCTGCATCAAGCACATTTATTACGACACTTTCCGCATACAGATAGGCCTCCGGAACAATGACTGCCGTCAGCGTCAGTTTTTCATTCCCGGCCTGCACGCTCCAGCTGAAATCATCTTCCGCTGCGGTTCCGGCGGCGGTAAAGATGAATACCTCCAGCAGCAACATCAACCATAATTTTTTCACGTTTTCCTGCCTTTTTTACTCTCAGCTCCTCCCGTAAAAAAAGGAGGCTGTCTTATTTTACCTTATCTATTTCAGAATTGACTATTTTGGAAAATTTTTCCCAGCTGGAAGAATCCACACCGAAGAGTTTGCCCTCCTTGCCGGAGGCGGAAATAACCATCATAGAAGGATACCCCCGCACCTTGTATTTTCTGGCCAGAGTCTGGTTTTGAGTCCTTTCGCTGGCAGACATTCTCTTGCTCTGCGGAAAGTCCAGAAACAGGAAGACCACTTTATCTTTGGCGAATTTCTTGAATTCAGGGGTGGAAAGAATATTTTTCTCCAGCCGTTTACACCAGTAGCACCAGTCAGATCCGGTGAAAAGCACCAGCATGGGCTTTTTGCTTTCCTGTGAAAGTTTTTTCGCGGCTTCAAAATTGGTTTCCCACTTGGCGTCTTCCGCCGCTCCGGCGGCAAAAACCGCTCCAAACAGTGCCAGCATAAACAATAATTTTTTCGTTTTTCCTCCTCCGGGTCAGTTTTTTTCATCTCTTTTTCATTTTCTTCTCCGGCTTTGCCGGCTTTGTACGTCCGGCTGTTCCGGTCAAAGACCAGATTATTCCGGTTTTGCTCAATCCACTCCTGCCGTTTTTCTGAGTGCGCAATTCCGGTAAGCCGGAACAAATTTCTATCCAGCTCTACGTTCATCCCGGAACCAGACCGCATTGAGTTAAACTGATCGTTTACAGACAGGAATGACTTAAATTGATCGGCCATAAACAAAAATGATTTAACATGTCCGGCCCCGGCCAATAAATTCAACAGCCGCAGCCGCTGCCAATCGTTGTAAGTACGCTGAATTTTCTGATACATTATGTCACAGAAGTCATTAAATTCACTTTCCGGCATATTTTTCAGCACCAAAGTCAGCAATAATTCATTCGGCTCATCCTGCACATACAATTTTTCTTTCAGCACCGGGAGTGCTTTACCTATCATATTCAAGCGGTTAAGTGCCTGAATACAACAAGCGTTTCTGCTGTTTTCCAGCAAAAACTCAAAGTCAGATGCATCGGCCTGCGAAGCGTAAACTTCAAGCAGCACAGAACGGCCATTGGTATTCCGGTGTGCCTCAATATATTTTTTCAACTCAGCTTTCGGCAGAGCTGAAGCTGCCTGTTTCACCACGGTATTGAATGGCGAATATCCGGCAAAAGGGAGCATGTCATCAAAGTATTTATCCGCGAAACGGTTAAGATGAACCGCAAGCATTTTTATGCCATTTTCCGACATCTGTCCTGACATCTGCCCCGCCAGAGTGATGAATTTGCGGATTTCACCGGGTTCAGCCCCCTCCTCCGGCAAAAATAATTCCATATATTTATCTGCCATCTGCCGGGAGACGCGATAGGAATCTCCGGAGGGGAAAACGGTCCGCAAATCAACGCAATATTTCAGCAGTTCATCTTTTTCTTCAAGTTTCTTTTCCAATGCGGCGATTTTCAGGGCACTTACCGTCTCACTTTCCTTGAATTTGCTCTTCAGCGCGGCAATCTCCTGAGAGTTTGCGTTTTTATATTCGTAAAAATCCTTTTGCGTCACATAACTGCAGCCGGATGAAGCCAGCAGAAACCCTGCCGCGGCAATATATCCGCCAATACTGAAAAATGATGTTTTCATGACAACCAATTTTCCTCTCCCGGGATAACTTTCAATGATATCATTGATGTGTCTCACAGAACACTATACACAACATGTTTTTTTTTGCAAGCGGCAAATAATAAAACATTGATTTTTTCCTGAAAAAAGTGTACATTACCATATTATGTATTACTGGGACGAAAAAAAATTTCCGGCGGCCGCCGCCTTCAGAGATATTGCTGAAAAACTCAGCAGCAGCTCCCGGCTTCTGCTTTCTGCCGAAACCGGAGCCGGCAAAAGCACCCTTATTCCGGCCAAACTGCTGGATGAACCGTTTCTGACGGGTAAAATGATTATTATGCTGGAGCCCCGCCGTCTGGCCGCCCGGATGCTGGCGGATTTCCTTGCCGCCGTCCGGGGCGAAAAGGTGGGGGAAACGGTTGGGTTTGCCATCCGGGGGGAGAAAAAAATCTCCGCCCGCACCCGGCTGCTGATTGTTACCGAGGGAATACTTACCCGCATGATGCAGCAGGATATGGAATTATCCGGCACCGGGCTGATTATTTTTGACGAATTCCATGAACGCCATCTCTCCGGAGATCTGGGTTTGGCAATGGCCATGGACATTCAGGAAAATCTCCGCCCGGATCTGAAAATAATGGTAATGTCAGCTACTTTGAATGAAGATAATCTGGCATATTTTCTTCAGACTGCCCGGCAGGTAAAGGTGCCGGGGAGAACCTTTCCGCTGCAGATTTTCTATGATGAAACACCCCGCTTTGACGCCGGGGATCCGTCCCGGGAGCTATGGGAAAAAATCTGTTCTGCCGTTCTGCGTCAGTTGCGGCGGGCGATTGAAGAAAATCCGGGATGCGGCATACTCTGTTTTCTGCCGGGGGCAAGAGAAATAGCTGAGGTTCACCGCCAGCTGGCAGGCAATGTTCCGGATGGATTGAAAATTTACGAACTTTACGGCTCCATGAGCGGCAGGGAACAAAATGAGGCGGTTCATTCTCCGGGATGGAAGATTATACTTGCCACCAATATTGCAGAGAGCAGTGTTACCATTGAAAACATCAATGTAGTGGTGGACTCGCTTTATGAACGCCGGATTGAATTCAGTCCGGCCGACCTTATGGACAAACTGGTGCTGAGAAAAATATCCCGCAAATCCGCAATTCAGCGGGCGGGACGGGCGGGGAGAACTGCGCCGGGAAAGGTTTACCGCTGCTGTACCGGAGCGGAATTTGAATTACTGGATGAAGACCCGGTGCCGGAGATACTGCGCTGTGACTTGGCCAATACGGTTCTGGAGCTCCGCTGCTGGGGCAATGAAAATCTGCGTTTTCCTGATCCGCCGCCTCCGGCCGCGCTGGAAGCCGGGAAAAAACTTTTATTTGAGCTGGGAGCACTTGACGATAACGGGCGTCCCACGCCGCTGGGGAGAAAAATCAATACTTTACCTTTGAACGCAAGATTAAGTGCCATGCTGATATTCGGGCTGGAAAACGGAGCCTTGCCGGAAGCGGCGGAACTTTGCGCCATACTGGGGGAAAGAGATTTTCTTTCCCGCGGCGTTTCCGCCGATATAACACTGCGCCAGGAAGCTCTGCGCCGTGGGAAGGCTCCGGAAAATGTGGTTAATTTATACCGTGATCTGCAAAAACGCCTGCGGCAAAGTGGGGAAAAAAATTATATTGAACATCACACCCTTTCTCCGGGAATAATTTTAGCCTCCGGCTGTCCTGACCGGATTGCCCGTCAGCGCGGGCGGCACAGTTCGGAATATCTGCTTTCCGGCGGGCGCGGTGCGGCACTGCCCCGGGGAGATGACCTGGTGGGAAATGAATTTCTGGTGGTACCCGCGGTTGACGGCGGGGGCAAAAATGCCTTTATCCGGCTGGCGGCACCGGTAATGGAAACGGAAATACGACAATTTTTCCCGGAACGGATCATCCGGGAAAATGTGGTTGAATTTGACCCGGCAAAAGGAGTTTTCTCCTCATTTGAGCTGGAAAAATTCGGCAGTCTGGTATTGAAGAAAATTCCCCGATCCAATCCGGATGCGGTGGCGGAAGCCATGCTGGAATACTTGAAAAAACGCAATTTCGTTGATCTTGCGCCTGGCCGCGGCGGTGAAAACCTGAAAAAAAGACTGGAATACGCCGGATTAACCGTTGACTGGGGCGAAATTATTGCGCCGTATCTGACCGGGAAACGCTCCATCTCCGAAGTAAACAGCCTTGATTTCAAATCCATGCTGAAAAATTCCCTCTCGCACAACGAAATGGCGAATTTGGAGAAAATCTGTCCTGCGGCGGTGAAACTGCCCTGCGGCAGGCTGCTGGAAATAGATTACGGTGAAGAAATTCCCACCGTATCATCCCGGGCGCAGGATTTCTACGGCATGGATTTTCATCCGGTATTCGGTCCGGAAAAAACGCCTTTGCGGATTGAGTTGTTATCTCCTGCCCGCCGTCCGGTTCAGATAACCTGCGACCTTCCCGGTTTCTGGCGGGGCAGCTGGGCACTGGTGCGGAAAGAGATGAAAAGCCGTTATCCCAAACATGATTGGCCGGAAAAACCGCAGGAGTATAAGCCGGAAAGAAAATAATTTTACCGGGGTGATAAATTGCCCCGGATGACAATTTTCTGCTGTAATAAGATATTCTGAATATGATCCCTGAATATGCCGGGATATCCGCCCCGGCAGACAGAATATTGAAATAAAATATTAAATTTGAAAATATGGAGTCGGAAAAAAACTATGTATAATGCCGCCATCTGCCGTTATCATGAGATTGCCACCAAAGGCAATAACCGTAACTTTTTTGAAAACACCCTGATGGACAACATCCGTTTTTTCCTGCGTCAGGAGGGCCGGGAAAAATACTTCGCCGTGCGAAAGGTTCAGGGCAGAATCTGGGTGGAAAAAACTGACAGGAGCGATTTTTCCCAACCGGATACAGAATTGATAAGTTCTGCATTGAAAAAAACTTACGGTCTGTCTTCCTTTTCCTTCATTATCAAAACCGCCCCGGAGATGGAAGATATCCGGGCGGCGGCAGTGAAACTTGCTCAAGCCATATTCGATAATGCCCCGGAGGCAAAAACCTTCCGGGTACGGGCCAGACGCAGCAATAAAAATTTTCCGCTCTGTTCCAAGGATATTGAAATCGATCTGGTAACAGCCATTGCCGGAGCTCTGGGGGAACGGCATTTTACTTTGGATCTGGACAATGCCGACCTTACCCTCGGCTGTGAAGTAAGACATGAGTTTGCCGCCCTCTATGCCGGCGAAACCCATTGCCCCGGCGGACTGCCGGTGGGATGCAATCCCAAAGTATTATGCCTGCTTTCCGGCGGCATTGATTCGCCGGTGGCGGCGGCCATGATGCAGAAACGGGGGTGTGCGGTGGACTTCATCACCTTTCACTCCTCACCTTACACGCCGCCGGAAACGGAGGACAAAGTCCGTGAACTTGCCGCACTGCTCAATACCTATCAGCGCAACGGCACTTTGTATCTCTGCAATCTGCTGCCGCTGCAGAAAGAAATCCGGGATAAATGTACCGAACGTCTCCGTACTGTACTGTACCGCCGTGCCATGTTCCGCATTGCGGAAAAAGTTGCCGCCGCGGCAAAATGCAAGGCACTGGCTACCGGAGAAGCAGTGGGACAGGTTGCCTCCCAGACTATTCCCAATCTGGTTACCATTTCCGCCGCTTCAACTATGCTGATATTGCGACCGGTGATCGGGATGGATAAAAATGAAACCATCAAACGTTCGGAAGAACTGGGAGCTTTTGAAATCTCCAAACTCCAGGTTCCGGACAGCTGTACGGTTTTCGCTCCATCTTCCCCCTCAACCTCAGTACCGGCGGACATCGCGGCAAAGGAGGAAAAAAGAATAGAAAACTATGATGAACTGATTGAAGAAATCGCCAATCAGACCATCGCCACTGCGGAAGTTCCGGAATTGTAAAAATCAGCAGATACCGGAAAAAATCCGGCTCTGCTACGGATTTCCGCCGGAAATAAACTTTATCCATCCGGAAATCCATCGTTTCAGAAATTTTTTCTGCCGTTTCACCCGGAAAATATCATCAGCCGGAATTGCCGGACAATGATGATATTTTCCGGTTTTTTTATAAAAAACAACTTGATTTTGGAAAAAAATGGAATATATTGGAAACGAATGGATATTTAAAACAAAACTCTGGTTAAACAATATATGCCTTTTTTCTGCGGACAAGATAAATGCCTGATGGACAATGACGGCCGGGTGAGGTTGAACTCCCGGCACGTTGAGGCCTTTTTTTCGGCTTCATCGGGTGAAATATTCATCCACGGTCTGCCGGAGGGGGCTTTGGCGGTTTATCCCTCCGGAACTTATCATGAAATCCGGAAGCGTGAGCTGTCAGATGTGGGGAAATTGTCTGAAAGCATTATTTCCCGGCGTTCATTGCGCCGTTTCGGGGCATTGACCCTGCCGGGGAAAGTGACCAATCAGGGCAGAATAAGCATACCGGAGGAATTCCGGGAATATGCCGGCTTGACACCGGGCGAACCGGTGATGATTATCGGAGCTGAAATCGGGGTGGAAATCTGGAACATCCACCGTTTCGAAGAGGAAATGAATGCCATAAACCTCTATTGGCACCAGAAAGACCGGGCGGAAATCAATGACAGTATCGGCATGGCCGCCAATTTTACTGCGGAGAAAGGAGTGAAAAATGAGAATTAAATGGTTATTCCGTCAAATTGCGGCAGTTTTTTTCCTTCTTTTCACCTTGCTTCTGGCTGGTTCCATCCGGCGTCCTCCGGTGAAAGCAGCGGAGGAATTACCGGAAGTCTGTCGTGCGGCGGCGTCATTTGCAAGTGAATTGCCGGAAAGCGATCAGGCAGAGTGGCTTAAGATGTCTGGACACAATGGAGCCATCCTGCTGCGCGCGGCACTGACGGAATAAATGCAGTTGTAAAACATACCATCCCGGCTTTGGCTCTCCGGTACCGTCAATATGCAGTTAAATCTCAAACCTCAGTCAAAATTCAAACTGTCACGGAAAACCGCGGCTGTATTGCTGTTGTCAATTCTGTTGATATTTACGGTTTTGCTGTTATTATTGCCTGCCTCATGGCTGCGCCGGGCGTATCTTTTCACTACGGGACGTTTTTTCCGGCACAGCGTGGAGTCGAGACTGGCAGATTTTGCCAATGCCGCGGCGGAACGGCTGGGAAATCCGGAGATACCGGAGCAACTTATCATTGCCGCTTTCAAACAGGAAAAATTTCTTGAGCTCTGGGGGGTGCGGGCCAGTGGGGAAAAATATTTTATTAAACGTTATCCCATTATCGCCGCCAGCGGGGTCAGCGGTCCGAAATTAAGAGAGGGAGATAAACAGGTTCCGGAAGGGATTTATTCCGTGGAATCGCTTCATCCCAACAGTTATTTCTATCTTGCATTGAAGATCGCCTACCCAAGCAAAGATGATGTGGATATGGCAAAAAAAGA
>CASECL010000279.1 GCA_949286445.1 uncultured bacterium
ACGCGCTTCCCGGCGGCAGGAACAGCATATCTCCTTTGCCCAGCAGCCTTTCTGCCCCCACCTGGTCAAGGATTACCCGGCTGTCCACCTGAGAACCCACCATAAAGGCGATTTTTGTCGGCAGGTTGGCTTTGATAACGCCGGTAATAATATCCCGGCTGGGGCGCTGGGTGGCCAGAACAATGTGTATTCCCGCCGCCCGTCCTTTCTGGGCAATTCTGGCAATGGACTGCTCTGCATCTTTTCTGGCATCAGTCATCATCAAGTCGGCCAATTCGTCTACGATCACCACCAGTATCGGCAGCCGCGGCGGAAGCGGTACTCCGTCATCATCAAGAATTTCTTCATCCAGCGGACGCCGGTTGTATTCACTTAATTTCTTAACGTGAGCCGTTGCCAGCTGACGGTAACGCCGTTCCATCTCATTAACTGCCCAGCGCAATGCCACCGGCACCTTGCGGGAGTCATTAACCACCGGCGTAATCAGATGCGGCAGAGTTTTATAATCCTCAAATTCCACGATTTTGGGGTCAACCATGATCAGGTTCAATTCGTCCGGGCGGAACTTAAAAAGCAAACTCATGATCAGGGTGTTCATGCAGACGCTCTTTCCGCTTCCGGTTGAACCGGCAATCAGCAGGTGCGGAGCTTTGGCCAGGTCGAGGATCATCGGTTTGCCGCAAACATCCTTGCCCAATACAATAGGTATTTCCGCCCCGCTGTGACTCCAGGCTTCGGATTCAAGCACTGAACGCATCATCACCATTTCCGGATTGCGGTTCGGTGCTTCAATTCCCACTGCATTCCGACCCGGAATCGGTGCCAGAACACGGATGCTTTTTGCCTCCATGCTCATGGCGATATTGGACTCGATTTCCGCCACTTTCTGGGTTTTCACTCCGGGGGAAAGCTGAATTTCATAACGGGTGATCCGGGGGCCGGAAACGTGATTGCTTACAGTACCTGCGATATTGAAACTGTCCAGTTCATTTTGCAGTACAACTTTGGCATGGGCGATTGCTTCCGGAGATTCTCCGCTGCTTTCCGAACCTTTGTCCAGCATTTCAATTTTGGGCAGAACATAATCGCTTCCGGCAGAGGGGGCGACGGCATTGCGTCCTTTTTCGGTGATAGTTCCTTTCATGCCGGGAACTTCAAATTCTCTGGAAGGCACCGAAGCGGCAGCCTGAGGCGCGACAACCGGAGGTGCAGCGGGAAATGGCTGATTTACCGGAGCACTGGCGGTCTGAACCGGTATATTTGATATTGATGGAGATGCCGCCGGATTTTCTGCCGGAACGGCAGGCGCGGCAGGTGGCGGATTGGCTTTAAGTTCCGCTTGAGCGGCGTTGTTTTCCGCTTGACCGGAAGAAAGATTTTTCAAAGCATTTTTTGCTTCTTCCAATACCTTTACATATCCCGGAGTTCCGGTATTGCCGGAGCTTGAATCAGATACACTTCTTTCCGGCTGTGCCGCCTGGCTTCTGGCGATAATGAACTCCTTGAATATCAGGCCGTAGTCGGAAATGAGCATCATAATTATGCCGGCGGTAAAGAGTGCCCAGCCGACAATCATTACCCCCACAGCTCCGATAAGCATACGCAAAACACCTTCCTGAAGCGGCGGATTGCCGTTCCAGGCCGGCGCGGCAAAGAACTGACCGATAACGCCTCCGCTGATGGCCAGATCCGGCATGTCAGCACTGCCAAGACCGAGTTTTTCACACAGATCCGGAAATGCTCCGGGTGAAAGCGCGAAAAGCAGTACCGCGCCGGTCATAGACAGAAATGTCCCCCAGAAAAAATATCTGGTGCGTCCCGGTTCCGGCAGACACAGCCGCAGCAGCCGCAGTGAAAGCAGTGCGCTGAGCAGGTAAGTTGCCAGACCGAAGAGCTTGAACATTGCATTGGCAAATGCCGCTCCCAGAGTGCCGATCCAGTTTTCCGGAGGACGGTTTATCCCGCCGGAAAGAATATCATTGTCAATCGGAGAATACGAGAACAGTGCCAGCAGCAGAAGGAGCACAAAAGCACCGTAAAAGATACAGCGCAGGTAATTGGTGCGTCCGGCGGCGGCATTGTCTTTGATTTTATCGTTTTTTTCTGAAATTTTACTCATAGTGACAATAATATATAGCCTGATTTTTGTAAATGCAAACTTGATGAAATAAAAAAAAGGTGTATATTACTCTGATATTGATATTAAAATTTCTTTAATGTCCATTGCCGCCGCCGTCAAGCGGCGGATGCGGCGGATGCCGGAGGGTATTTCCGGCCATATTTTGCAGACACAAGTATTTGTACAGCCAGGGTGACTATTGACGTTATGAATAAGAAAAAATTATCCTCCGGAGTGCTGGTTCGCAAAGTGCTCGGTCTTTTGATCAAGCTCGCTATTGCCGGCGGAATAATCGGATATCTGTTTTTTTCCCGTCAGCAGCAGATTGTTTCCTCGCTGCGGGATTTCAATTACTTTTACCTTGCCGCGGCCGCGCTGGTTTACTTTTTCCACATTGCGGTCTGTTCCTGGCGGTGGAGGGAGCTTTGCAATATGCTGGATTTCAGACTTTCCGGATTTGAAGCTCTGTCGCTTACCATGCAGGCATTTTTCTTTTCTCTGGTTATTCCGGGGGGGGCGATCGGCGGGGATCTGGTAAAAGCCGGGGTTTTGAGTGCCAGAACTCCCCGGGGAGCGAAACTGGAGGGGGCATTTACTATTCTTATGGACCGCATAATCGGCATGATCGCCCTGTTTACTCTTATTCTTATTATGCTTCCTTTTGCCACTCCTTTGCTGATGAATGCGGAGCTGGATTCGATAAAACTTGACCGGTCATTGAAAATCTGGGGCGTGATCGGATTGTACGTACTCTGCATCGCCGGTCTGGCGGCTTCCGGGGTGATATTTTTTCACCGGTTGATCGAAAAGGTGCCGCCTTTCGGGAAATTGATGACCTGGGGCGACCGGATAACCGGCGGAATGGTAAGACGGGTTTGTGATGCCACTGATGTTTACCGGAGGAAATGGCGTCGTCTGGCATTGTTGACGGTGATAACCAGTTTGTTTGTACATATTGATATTGTGGTTGCTTTTTACATTCTGCTCAACGGCATAAACGGATTCAACGGGAGTCCATGGGTGGTTTTAGTTGCCGGGATTATCGGTGCGCTGATCGGACTTATTCCACTGTTTCCCGGCGGCATCGGCGGCAGGGATGTGGCTACCATTATGCTGTTATGCGCCGGGGGCGTGCCGGAGGGGGTGGCCAATGGCGGACAACTGATTTTCACTGCTGTAATTGTGCTGTTCTGCATGCTGGGCGGCGTATTTTTCGTGCTCGATCCCGGACACTCCCGGACGGCTGGCGAACTGAAGGAAGAACTTGAGGAATGAGCAGTGCGGAAAAAAATCCCGACAGAATAAACCGTTTCCGGAGAAAATTGGAGCGGGGTGATTTCTCGCTTCTGATTGAACACCCGTCGCCGGGGGATGACAACGATCTTGCCGCGGCAAAGGAAAGGCTCGCACTGCTGGAGAATGCGTTGAAAAAAATCGACGCTTTTGAGTGTTCACTGGCGATAACTGACGGATACGGCAGAGAGAATTCATTCCGGGCAATCGAATATGGTGCCGGGTTGTCAGAGGAGGAACGGGACCGCCATTTAATGTATTTGAGCTGCCGTTCGCTGAACCGGGAGGAGAAACAGCGTCTTTTTGTTATGGCATCGGAAAATGGATTGCCGAATATCGCGGTGGCGGGAGGTTCTCCGGGCAGTCTGGCCGGCGGGATCAGGGAGATGCGGAAAACCTGTTTTGCCGACAGTGTGAATACTATTGCTGAATTAAAGCATGATCTGCCGGACTTCTGTATTGGAGCGGTAACCAATCCCATGCAGTATACTTCGTTTGCCTTGACCGGACAATACGCAAAACTGATGAAAAAGATTGTTTCCGGAGCGGAATTTGTGGTAACTCAGGCCAACTGGGATATGCTTAAACTGCAGTCGCTGCTCTGGTATATGACGGAAAGAAGGGTTTTTATTCCGGTAATTGCCCGGCTGGTGCTGCTTACCCCGGAAAAGGTGGAAGCAATATTGGAAAACCGGATGCCGGGAGTTCATATTTCCCCTGATCTGCAGAAAATTCTGTATGAAGAGATGCGTTTTTCACGTCGGCAGTTTGAGGCGGCGCAGTACCGCCGGCTCGCGCTTCAGGCGGCAGGCTGCCGTCTGCTGGGGTGCAGCGGTATCCAGATCGCCGGGGCGGATACTCCGGAACTGGCGGGAATAGTGGCGGATATTGTCAAAGGAGCCTTGAGGGAATTTGACAATTTTGAAGATTATCTGGAGGATTACAACGCCTATCTTGCCCGGGCGGAGATGGCTCCGTCATCGGACAGTTTCAATTTATATGACCGGACGCTTCGCCGCAATTATCCCGGGCCGGATCAGCCGCCGCCGCGCATGAATCCGATGGAAGATCCGGAAACCGGAGGGTGGGAGAAATTTATGTATTCCGTGCGGAAGTTTTTCTTTTCCCACGCTTCGTCAAAGGACGCTCAAAGCCACCGGCTGCTGAAGAAGCTGCTCGTATCCTGCCGCGGCTGCCGCCATTGCCGGCTGGTGGAAAATGAGTATGTCTGTGTAATGAACTGCCCCAAGCGGCAGTTGAACGGCCCCTGCGGGGCAGTATTGCCGGACGGCCGCTGTACTTACACAGGAGATGAATGTGTTCAACACCGGATCAGCCGCTACGCCTGCGCGTATGGAAATCTGGCCAGACGGGAGGAATATATTGACCGCAATGATGAAGAGTGATCTTCTGCTGTATTGCGTGCGGCGGAGTATGCCGGATCGGATATTTGCGGGAGGAAAAAATATTGGACAATTTGCAAAATATTGCGTGCAGTGCTATATTCACGGACGGCGGGATGGAATAAGGTATATTTTGTATGTCTGATGTGTTAACTGAGGAATAGATAATTATGAATGGTTCACCGCGCCGGATAAGGCGTCTTTATATTGCTGATTATCTGCTCACGCCGGATAAAAGGGTAGATCACGGCGGAGTGCTGTGTGAAAATGACCGGATTCTGGCGGTGGGAAATGTGTCGGCGTTCACCAGGGATCCGGATATTGAAATATATGAGTTTCCCAATGCTTATATTACGCCGGGGTTCATCGATACGCACATCCACGGGGCAGGGGGATTTGACTGCTCCAGCGCACGGACTTCGCCCCGGAATATCAGCAATATGGGCAAAATTCTGGCTGAGCGGGGAATGACCGGATTTGTGCCTACCGTGGTGGCGGACAGGTCGGAAATCATGCTGGAAAATTTGAGCCTGCTGGCGGATTTGATTGACAGCGAGCCGGAGGGGGCGGTGCCGCTGGGAATAAATATTGAAGGACCTTTCATCAACTCCAGAAAAAGAGGTTCCCAGCAGGAATACGCGATCAAGGATGTGGATCTCGGATTTGCGGCGGAACTTTTCAGCGCGGGAAAGGGTAAGATCCGGCTTATGACCTTTGCTCCGGAACTGCCCGGCGCGACCAGGCTGGTGGAATTCCTCTCTGAAAACAACATTACCGCCTCCATGGGACACACTGAAGCCAATGAAAGCCAGACTTTGAGAGCAATTGCCGCCGGAGCCAGACGCTGCACCCACCTTTTCAACGGCATGCCGCCGCTGCATCAGCGCAATATGAGTGTAACCTCAATTGCTTTGACCGACAGCCGGGTAACGGTGGAACTTATTATTGACGGGCGTCACATTCACCCCAGAATGGTTGATCTTGCCTGCCGGTGCAAGGCGGCAGATCAGCTGGTGGGTATAAGCGACTGTACCATGGGGGCGGGCATGCCCAATGGCGAATACCGTATCGGACCGTCTCCCATTAAAGTGGAAAACGGTGTGTCTCAGACCTTTCAGAACGTTCTGGCCGGCACCACCACTATGCTGGATACCGGCTGGCACAGTCTGATGAGTTGCGGTCATCTTCAGGAGACCCAGGCGGCAGCGGCGGTAACATTTAACGCGGCACGGAGCATCGGACTGTTTGACCGCGGTGTGCTGCTGCCGATGAAGCGGGCGGATGTGGCGGTGTTTGAACAGCATACCAACCGGCCTCTGATGACAGTTTGCAACGGCCGGATTGTTTACACCGGAAAGAATAACGAATAATGACAGAAGTATTGCCTTATATTCTGCTGGACAGCGGAAATTTGAGAAAATTGGAACAGGCGGGTCCGTACCGTATAATCCGCCCGGCTTTGAATGCCTTCTGGCGGCCGGTGCTTCCGGAGAAGGAGTGGGAGGCTGCGGACGGTGTTTTTGAACGCAACAGTTCCGGAGGCGGCAGGTGGCACTGGCAGAACGGACGCAGTCCGGAACGCTGGCAGTTAAGCTGGGGCGGTTTTCAGCTGGAAATAAAACCGACCAATTTCGGACATCTCGGTTTTTTTGCCGAACAGCATTCCAATTGGGAGAAATTCCGCAATCTGAGTGGACAGTGGGGGGATTTATCCGGATATAAAGCGTTGAATTTGTTTGCTTACTCCGGTATCGGCTCAATGTCGATGGCTGCCGGAGGTTTCGGTTCGGTCTGCCACCTGGATGCGTCAAGAGGGATGATTGAATGGGGCAGGGAGAATTTGAAGATCAACCCTGAGGTGCCGGACAGAATACGCTGGATAGCTGACGATGTGATGAAATTCTGCCGCCGTGAAGTAAGAAGAGAGAGCAAATATCAGCTTATTGCCCTTGATCCGCCTACTTTCGGGCGCGGTTCCGGCGGCCAGGTGTGGAAAATAGAGGAAGATTTGCCGAAGTTGCTCGCACTCTGCCGGGAAATGTATGATAAAAATTCCCCTTTTATAATAAGTTTAAGCTGCCATTCACCGGGATTTTCCGAATTGGTTTTTGAGCATTTGCTCCGGGACGTTTTCGGGCGTAAAGGAAAATTTTCCTGCCGGGAGATGACCATACCGGAAAGTACGGGAAGACTTTATCCGGCAGGTATTTGCGCAGAGTTGACGATAGATTGAAAAATATTTTCCCGGCGGCGGAGGAATTGATGCCGGGTATTTACTGAGACAGTGCAAGGGAAATGGAAGAAAAAACAACTCTTACTCCAATGATGAAACAGTACCGGGAAGCCAAGGCTGAAATCCCGGAAGATACCCTGCTGCTTTTCCGGCTGGGGGATTTTTATGAAATGTTCTTCGAGGATGCCGAACGGGGCAGCAAGGCAATGGAGTTGACTTTAACCCGCCGGGCCGGGGTGCTGATGTGCGGTTTCCCGTATCACGCGCTGGATGCTCAATTGCCGAAGCTGCTGAGTCAGAATATAAAAGTCGCCATCGCTGAACAGATGGAGGATCCCCGCTTTGCCACCGGGATAGTCAAGCGTCAGATTACCCGGGTGATAACGCCCGGAACAGTGATGGATAATACGGTTCTTAACCCTTTGCGCAACAATTTTCTGGCCGCACTGGCGGTGGATAAAAAGGGGAAATGGGCATTGGCACTGCTGGATATATCCACCGGTGATTTCCGGGTGACCTGGGGGGAGGAGTATTCGCTCTGGCGTTCTGAATTTATAAGGCTTGGAGTGAAGGAGTGTCTGATCAGCCGTTCACTGGAGAAACGCTGGCTGGAGGCCGGATATGCGGACGACAGCAATGGCGGCACAGACGGTGATTTTACGAAGAGACCGGTATTTTCCGAACCGGTATTGTGGACTGCGCTGGAAGATTACAAGTTTGATTTTGCCGTAAATCAGGAGGAATTGCTGAAGCACTTCAAGGTGGCAACTCTGGATGGTTTCGGTTGCCGGGATAATGAACTGGCGGTTTCCGCGGCGGGAGCGGTGCTGGATTATGCGGCTAACAACTTAAGACAGAATGCTGAACATGTCCGCAAACTGGAGAGTTATTCGGTGCGGGACGGTCTTCAGCTGGATGCGGCAACGGTGAGAAATCTCGAACTGGTGGAAAATCTTTACGGCAAGGGCAGAAGCGGAACTTTGCTGGAAGTTCTTGACCGCTGTTCCACCCCCATGGGCAGCCGGATGCTGCGGGACTGGCTGCTGCGGCCGCTGTTTGATCGTGAAAGAGTGATCGCCCGGCTGGATGCGGTGGAATTTTTACACGATGATCCGCTGACTCTGGCGGAAATAAGAGAGTTGATGTCCTCCATACGGGATTTGGAAAGACTGGGATGCAAACTTGCACTGAAAACAGTCAATGCCCGTGATCTGCGTTCATTGAGTACCGGGCTGGCAATCTTCCCGGCATTGAAATTACTGTTGAAAACCTTTGATGTGCCGCTGCTTAAGAGTTTGGAGGAAGAGATATCAGTTTTTGAAGAACTGGTGGAACGCATCGACCGCTGTATTGTGGACGAGCCGCCGCTGCTGCTGGGGGAGGGGAATATCATCCGCAGCGGTTACTCCGGAGTGCTGGACGAATTGAGAAATGCTGCGACGGAGGGAAAAAACTGGCTCGGAGATATTCAGAGAAGAGAGCAGGAACGGACTAAAATAAAGTCTCTCAAGGTAAAATTCAACCAGGTTTTCGGGTATTACATTGAAGTAAGCAAATCAAATCTTGATCTGGTGCCGGAGGATTATGTCCGGAAACAGACACTGGTGAATGCAGAGCGTTTCATCACTCCGGAATTGAAAGAGCTGGAAAGCAAAATTCTGGGCTCCGAGGAAAAAGCAAAAGCATTGGAAAGCGAACTTTTTGAGGAACTGCGTACCTTTGCCGCCGGCTTTGCCGCGGATATACAGCGGAGTTCTGCGGCTCTTGCCACGGTGGATGTACTGTGCTCACTGGCGGAGACCGCCCGGGTTCAGCGTTACATCCGGCCTAAAATAACCGATGACGATGTTTTGAATATCAAGGGGGGCAAACATCCGGTGCTGGCAGCATCAATGGGAGATAAATTTGTCCCCAATGATGTCTATCTTGATAATGACAAGCACCGGATGATGATTATCACCGGGCCGAATATGGCGGGGAAATCCACTTATATCCGGCAGCTGGCGTTGCTGGTGATTATGGCGCAGACCGGTTCATTTATTCCGGCGGAAAGCGCGGAAATCGGGTTGGTTGACAAACTTTTTACCCGGATTGGAGCTTCGGATGATTTAATGCGGGGGCAGAGCACCTTTATGGTGGAAATGGTGGAGACCGCCAATATTCTGAATGGGGCTACTAATAAAAGTCTGGTAATTTTAGACGAAATCGGCCGCGGCACCAGTACATTCGACGGTCTTTCCATTGCCTGGTCAGTGGCGGAGTTTCTCCATGATGACGCTCAAAGCCATTGCCGCACTGCGTTTGCCACCCATTATCATGAACTTACTGAACTGGCGCAGACCAGAAGAGGGGTGAATAACTACAATGTCGCAGTACGGGAATATGGCGACCGGATTATATTTTTGCGCCAGATTGTTCCCGGAAGTGCAGACCGGAGTTACGGTATTCATGTAGCGAAACTTGCCGGGCTGCCTGATGCGGTAATCGAGCGGGCAAAAGTGGTGCTGGAAAATTTGGAAAATCATGTCGGAACCCCCAGGGACGCGGTGTCCAGACTGCCGCTTTCCGCAGTGCGGAGCAAGTGCAGGAAACGGGGTGAAGAGAAGTATGAAGAAGAGTCTTCACTCTTTCAGCCCGGATTATTTTAATTTGTTTTAACAGTGGATATTGCGGCACGGGCAAGATAGTAAGCAGACCTGTGTTCAGAGAGTTTTTCCCGCTGAAATAATTTCTTTTTCCTGCTTGAAAGAAATGATTTATCCCATTTTGCAATATCCGCCTGAAATTATGCTGTTTCTTTGCAATAATTCCACAATTTTGTTTAAAAACATTTGCAGTATATTTTCTGTCGTGTACTATAGGCGATTATGCAAAAGTCGATTTTTGCTTTAGATAAGGCGGCAAAGCCGACGCATACTTGACGTATGCGGGGCTGAAGCAAACGAAATATAAAATTAAAAGCGACTGTAACCCAACGATTGCTTCTGCGGAAAGATTTCGCAAAAATATATACTTTGTCCTCAAAAACTTGCAATTTTATCATTCGTGCATCACCTTCCGTTCCCCCTCTTTCGGGCAGTTCTGGCGTCAATTTTAAGCTTGTGTACGAGACAGTACGCGGTGCTCTCATTTCCTGAAAACTGTCTCAAAATAGGGTTTTGCATAATCGACTGCTCTATCTGCAAGAGGTGTGCCGCTGCCGTCCGGGATAGACTGAAAGATTGAAAATTGCAATATATTTTCTTCATAAGTATTAAAATTTTACCCCTCTGATTTTATAATGACAGCAGCGGAGAAAATCAGCCGGAACGGCAATCCATGGTTTTATGCAGGTGGATTGCATTTATGGTATTGGTGAACTGGATGCGGAGATACAAGTTTGGTCAATGGCGGAAAACATCATTTATGGCTACAGAAAACGGGAGTTTTAAGATTTGAAAAACAGTAGAAAAACATATTCTTTCACCTGTGATCTAATGTGTTGAGAATATCTCTCCGACGGTAAAAATCCATCCGCAGAAATGACCAAAATCCGGATGTCGGAAAATAAAAAAAGGATGAAATAATTGAACTTCATCCTGTCAGAAAGTTGATCCTGAAAAATAAAAAAAGGATGAAATAATTAAATTTCATCCCCGCATGTAAAACAGATCGTACGGCATAATGCCGTTCTTTCATCATAGCCGGTATCGCGCCTGATAACTGCACAGCATACGCCCGCTTGGAATTGGCTGTCCGGTGAAAAACATTTGATTTTTCTTCTGCAACGGACGGGTCGATGCGGTTATCAGGAACGACTTTCCCCGGCATCCCGAGAAAAACACACTGTACAATCCCGACACATCACACTTTACCCGGAAGTGGTGAGGAGTAATCCCGGCAAAACTGCAACCTGTCGAAACACATACAAAATCCCCCCGGCTCATGTCCCAATGCAGACCGCCGAGCAACAGCGTCCCGTCGCTCCACCGCGGTTCTTCAAAGGAACATCCCGGAAGTGAAAAACTCAACGCACTGCCTTTTATGCCATTCCAGTACCGTGCCGCAATGGAGGCACACTCCACCGATACCGAGAAACAATCCCCATATCCGGGGATTACTTCCCAGTCGCTGTGCACGGTACGGAACGCATTCATCGGCAGAAAACTCCGTAAAAACTATTATTTACCGGCGTTTTCGTTCTTCTGGAGAACACCAGCTTCCACCAGCTTGTCAATCAGCTGCTGCATGGAGTTGAATGCTCCGAGGAAGCCCTGCGGCGGCATAATGATGCGTTCTTTGACCACCGGGGTCGGGGCCGCGCCGTCTTCGTTGGGCTGCAGGGTTACAAAGTCAAAACGGACCATGCCGCCCGCAAAGTGAATCTGTCCGATACCGTCAGCGAAAATTTCTTTCTTGTCCATAATTTTTTCCTTTTCTATGCCGCAGAAGCGGCACTGATTTTTACTGTGTGACGTTTCTCACCAAACGCCGGTTCCCGCAGATTACTCCGGGAGCCTCCAGCCAATTCATTTTCTATGCGTATTATAACATTGCTGTTTTGATTTGTCAACCCGTTTCAGTGAAAAAATCTGTTTTTTTATTTTCCGGCCTTCATTTCTGTCCGGTTAATGCTGCATTAATATTGTTTCCGGTCATTTCTGCACGGCATAAAAAGCAAAGCTTTCCGGCTCCAGCGCAACGGAATTGCCGGTTCTTGCAGCGTGAAATTCATGCAGAGTTTCCAATTTTGCCGACGGCAGCACGGCAGAGAGGCTTTTACCGGTAGGATTGAATACCGCAAAAACTTTATCCCGTCCGCAGGAGCGTTCGATAACCAACGGGAAAATGCCTGATTTACCATGGACAATCTGCAAATTCCCGTCCGAGCACAGCGCACGCCGGGAAAGCCGCAGCCGGATCAGAGATTTTACCTCGTTATACAATGGATTGTTGCCTTTTTCCGCCTCTTCCACACTGGGGGCATCAGCACTTTCATCCACCGGAAGATAAAGTTTTTCCGCCGGAGCGGTGGAAAAACCGGCATTTCTGCCTTTTGTCCACTGCATGGGAGTTCTTGAGCCGCCGCGGGAATCGCTGCCCTCGGTCATAACGCCTTCAATATAGCGCATGCCGATTTCGTCTCCGTAATAGATGAATGGACACCCCGGCATGGCAAGCATGAATGCCAGTTTCACCGCCATGCCCCGCGGAGTGGAAAAGTGCCGCATCCGCCAGGTATCGTGATTGCCGGAAAAAATACCGATATAACCTTTGCCCTTGACGGAGTTGTAATGTCTCAGATACTCTTTCAGCCATTTAGCCAGCCCGCCATGATTGTCCCGGTCGAAAACAATTTTGGGACGCGGAAGCTCCGGATTCATCCAGTTTTCATTACGGAATATGTTGAGACCGTAAAAATCCACATGAAAACCTCCGCTGATGGAAACCGCCGGATTGAACCATTCCGACACCAGAGCCGCTTCCGGATATTCTTTTTCAAACATCTTCCGGGTTTCCCGCCAGAATTTGCGGGTATATTTGTAATCCGGATCCCGCTTCACCACGCTGTGAGCCATATCCACCCGGAAGCCGTCGCATCCCAAGTCCATCCAGAAACGCATCACATTTCTGATCATCTGCCGGTTTTTCTCGCAGGACGGGTGATTGTAATGCATTTCCCAGGGATGTTTTACGATGTTGAAACCGTAATTTATCGCCGGCTGAACCGCAAAGAAATTGGCCTTGAACGCGCCGCGCGGCGACCAGCCGGAAACATAATAATCATCCGCTTCATTTTTATCCCCGCGGTAACAGAGAGTGGGACTCCAGATGAACATATCCGTTTTGTCATTTGGCTCAAGTTCACCTGATCTGGCAAAATCCGGGTGTTCAATGGCGGTATGTCCGACAACCAGATCCAGAATAACGTGAATGCCGCGTTCGTGGCAGGCCCGGAAAAAACGCTGCGCATCTTCATTGGTGCCGTAGCGGGGATCAACCTTACAGAAATCAGTTATATCATACCCGCCGTCCCGGAAAGCCGATTCAAACCACGGATTAAGCCAGATGGCATTGAAGCCGCTGTCTTTTACATAATCAAGTTTTTCAATCATTCCCTGTATATCTCCAATGCCGTCGCCATTGGAATCATAGAAACTGGGGGGGTAGATCTGGTAGAATACTGCGTTGCCAAGCCATTTCGGGGTAATCATTTGACCTCTCCTGTAATTTTTTATATTATTTTTCATCTCACAGTGCCGGATATGATGCACGGACCGGGTTTATAAATGATAATATAAATGGAGTTATAATATTTTCAAGTAAAAAAAACTCCCCATTTTAGAAAAAAAGTCTATAAAGTGGTTTATATTGTATGCTCTTTCTATTGCCAGGTGTCGGATTTTTAACGGGAAGTTTATTCTGCCGGAGAATGTTTACCTTCAATCAGTTCCGGAGCTATCATTACTCTCCGGCATGGTGCAGTGGGATTGGCCAGACGCCAGATCAGCAATTCAGCCGCGGCGCGGCCGAGTTCATCGTGGTTGAGTTCGATCATGTCGATGGAGTCGTCAATGCCGGCAAGCTGTTCTCTGGATATATTGAGCGGCAGTATGATGCAGTCTCGTTTAACATCAATTTCATGGTGAAGCATTTGCAAATAGAAGTGGTAGAAATTTACTTCGGCATCTTCCAGGAGAATAGCATATTTTCCGTTTGAGGGGGAGGGGAAAAAATTCAGATAATCTTCTACAAATTCCAGTTCGAGACCGTGTTTGGCCGCTTGATCGGAGATGTGTTCCCTGCGGCTGCGCTGAGACAGTTCAATGGTATTTCCGCCGCAGAAATAAACTTTGTTCACATTCCGGCTCTTGAAATAGTCCACTACAATCTGGGCAAGAATCTGATTGTCGCAATAAACCTGATCTCCGATCCGGGGTTTTACCGGAGAAGCCAGACACCAGACGTGAGGCATCCGGCTTACAGCCTCGATGACTGCCGTGGATTTCGGCCAGTTTTTACAAATAATTCCATCGATTTGTCCGTTGGTTACAGTACTTGGCAGTTCCCCGTTATGATCAAGTTTGCAAAAAAGCATTTCGATATTGTCGCGCTGCAGTACATCGGCTATGCCATGAGCAAGCGAGCTGGTTATTCTTGTGCGGGCGGCGATTTCGAGAACATCAGGCACCAGAAAGGCAATACGGCTGCATCGCACCCTGCTGCCGCTGGTTATCCGGCTGCGGAGTTTCCGTTCTGCCGGGACATAACCCAGTTGAGCGATGGCTGCTTCCACTTTTTTTCTGGTACTGGCATCCACCCGGGCAGAATTGCTGGTCACCCGGGAAACTGTACTGCGTGATACACCAGCCAGTTTTGCCACATCGTCAATTACGCTTCTTTGTTGTTTCATGAAACAATATCTCCACTTTTACCATTTAAATATACACTTTGATGGTGAATAATGCAATTATATTTGATGTTTTTTTGTTTGTATTGCAAAGAGAAAACAGGTGTGAACCGGAATTGAGTGAAATTTCACTAATGCTTTTTTATTTTCATTGAATTTTCATTAAAAAATACTTGCGTCAGGCTTGTGGATAAGGTATAATACTTGCGGTGTGTTGATAAAACTTATATAAATTTTCCACAAACCGGAAGGAGTACATTATGGCAAACCAAGTAACTGTTACCGCCGCCGACCTGTCTTCAGGTACTTACACATTGCAAGCTGATACCATTTACACTTTTGATGCTGACTGCAACTTTGAAAATTTGACTTTGACTGGTCCGGCGCCGGCCGGAACTGCCAATCCCACCACGGAACTTCATTTTCTGGCCGATACTATAGATTTCACCACGGTGAATGCTGACAGCAGTCTGTGGAATGCTTTGACCGCTTCAGTGTATCTCGGCGATGGGCAGACATTGATCGGCAACACCAACTTTCTGTTCAATCTTCAGGGGACCGGAAATCTCCAGTGCAATGAAAACACCATGCCGGTCATGATGGGTGATTTGAGTGGTTTTGAGGGTAATTTTATCGGATCAGGTACGATTCAGTTTTACAAATGTACCGGGGATCTGAGTTTTGATGCCAGCCAATTTCAAACCTCATACATTTGTATTGAGCCGAATTCTCCCACTTTGACTATCAATGGGGACATTTCAACTCTTGATGCAGTGCTGGTGGCAAATGGTTCCGTAGGCAACGGCACGGTGGCGTTTGGCGCGGATACTGCGGATATTACCCATTTGCTGTCCGGCAATTTTATTGGCACGGTTGCCAGCCGAGCCGGTCAGACTCTGACAGTAAACGGTGAATACGGTGCCTTGAAGTTTACCGGAGAGGGTGTGCTTAACATTGTTGACGGCGGAACACTAGGTGCGGATCTTTCGGGATTTACCGGAGGTTTTTCCGGAAATAATGCGACCCTGAAAATAAGCAGCACCACTGTTATTTCTGATGCCGTTCTGGCCGGATTTACCGGGACGGTGGATATTGCTGACGGGGCGGCGGTGAATTTTGACAGCGATTATACCGGAAGTTCATCGATTGTCTTCAGCGGCTCAAAGACAGCGGTTATCAATGTAGGAGAAAATCTCACGGTTAATCTGGGGGATTTGTCCGGTTTCACCGGCAGGTTGTTTGTAGGAGAAGGTTCCATAGTAAATTATACCAACTACGATGACGGCAGTATTACCATAACGCTTACCGGCGGCGAAACCAAAACCATGACCTCAGCTGATTTTGCCTCTGATGGTTTCTACAAGGTGGAGGGCGAAGGTACGCTGGTATTTGATTCCAGTTGTGATTTCAGTTCTTTCACCGGCAGTTTATCGGTTGAAAGTGCCGTCAAAGTTCAGATCAACAG
>CASECL010000280.1 GCA_949286445.1 uncultured bacterium
AAAATATCAGGTTTTCTCCAAAGCAGCGGAAGTTTTTCTAGAAACCATTCAGGACCGTTTTGCCGGCCCGGAAAATGAGGCATAAAATACCAACACTGCCGATCCGGAAAAAACAGAAAATCAGTTTGCGTTTTCCAGTTGATTTTTGCGCCACAGCTCCGCATCGAAAGGAGCCCGGCGGTTGGGACAATTATCCCGGTGACACAGTTGGCAGGTGGCAAAATCGTGTTCAGAAGCAAACAGTACTCCGGATGAACTCTTTGCCGGCTGCATAAGCAGTGAACCGGTTAATTCCACTCCGATCAATTCCGTCACCCGGTTTTCAAAAATCTGGCCAAAGAGTTTAGTCTGTTCACTCAGCGGCCAGACGTCCGCATCCCCGGAACCGGGTGCCATGCCGGCCAATTTCAAAATCCGGTTGCGGCGGGTGATTTCCCGGTGCAGGAAACCAAGTGCCTGCCGCAGTAAATCCAGCCTCATATCTTCAATCCAGAAGCGTTCCAGGGGATCCAGTCCGGCATCCAGAGTCAGAGTTTCAGTACCGCAGGTGGCGCAATAGGCGAAAACTCTCCGGCGATCTCCCAGCTGTTTAACCATCACCCTGCTCTTTAACGGGATACCTTCCACCACCACCGTATCATCGTCGGCATAATCCACGGCACACTCCCGGTAAAGAGCTTTGGGCCGGGCCAATGTCTGAACTTTATCAAACAGTTTCTGCCACGACTGACGCAATTCTGCGTCATCTTCCGGGAGATGCACCCGGGCAGACAATTTTTCCGCATCGAGCTGAAACGGAAAATTATTAAGTACTACAATATCATTCATAACTCACCACCTGAATTATTTTTTGCCGGACTAAGATACACCGGCAAATTATAAATTCAAATTATAATAACACAACAAATTCAGATTTTTTCATTCCGATCTGTTATTTTATGATACGGGGGAAACATTTTTTCTGTTTTCAGTCCCGCAAAATATATTTTCTGGTCTGCCATCTGCCGCTCAGATAATAGACCGCTCCGATAACAAACGGGGTGTAACTTGCCAGCGCACTGCCGTACCAGAAACCGTAAACCCCGAAACCTAATGTCAACCCCAGCACCACGGATAAACCAATTCGCATAACCACCCCGTCCAGCAACGCTACCGCGATATTGAGTTTGAAGTTTCCGCTGCCGTTGATCAGGGAGTTCATCGGCGGGCGCAGCGCACTGCCGGCAAACATCAGCAAGGCTACCGGAATATAGGTCATCGCCAGTTTCAGCACCTCCGGGTCATCTGTGAAAACCCCGAACACCATACGGGGAAAACAGATTGTTACAATCCCCATAAGTACTGAAATAGCAATGTTTATAGAGAAAGATACTTTCAATATCTCCGTAACCCGGCGGTATTTTTCCGCTCCGATACACTGTCCGATCATCGCGCTTCCGGCGGTGGAAAACGCCACATTGACCACATTTACCACACTGCTTACTTTGTTGCCGATTCCGGTCATGGCGGTGGCCAGTACGCCATAGGAATTTATCCAGGAATTGACAAATAGTTTGGAAAAATCAATTGATGCCACCTGAAGCATCATGGGAATTCCCAGTTTGAGGAACGGCCAAAGCACCTCTCTATCCACCGCGAAACTCCGCAGTTTGAAGTCGAACCCGAATGCCGTTCTCCGGCGGTAAAGAAACACCACCGCCCAGCAGAAGCTGACCGCCTGACTGATCACCGTTGCCAGAGCGGCTCCGAAAATTGCCATATTAAATACAACAATGAACAGCAAGTCCAGAAACACATTCAATACCGTCGCCAGCGCGATAAAATAAAATGGGTGTCTGGAATCCCCCATCCCCCGTAAAACCGCACTGACCACATTATAGCCATAGATAAACACCAGCCCGGTTAAACACACATCCGTATATGAGCGGGTAAATTCCAACGCTTCCGGCGGCGTATTCAGCCATGCCAGAAGTTCATTCTGGAAAATCAATCCCCCTGCCCCGATTAAAAGCGCACTGCCGAGCAGAAAAGTGGACATAGTCCCGATCAGTCGGCCCACTTTGTCAAACCGCCCCGCCCCGACGAACTGGGAAATAATCACCTGCCCGGCGTTGGCAAATCCCATCGCGACAAATGAGGCAAATAACAGCACATCTCCCCCTACCGCGGCCGCCGCCAGTCCTTCTTTGCCGACAAAGTGACCGATAATAATCATATCCGCCATATTGTATGCCGTCTGAAGCAGACTGGACATGAACAACGGTGCGGCAAAAAAAATCATTGTCTTTGCCGCACTGCCGGAGGTTAAATCTTTCACAATTTTATTTGAACTCATATCATATACCGCCTCCGGTGTTCACTCCGCCATCCGGGAGTCATCTTCCTGAAATATTTCCACTCTCTGCCGTATTGCAACATATTTTTTTCCGGTATTGTTTTATTATCTGCATAAATCCGGTTTACTTTCCGCATCCGGGGAGAGTTCCGGCGGCATTTGAGTTGCATTAAGCTCAAGTTTTTTCAACAGCTGCCCCAGCACCAGCAATTCGGCATCGGAAAAATTTACCGTTGCCCGTTTTTCCCACTCCAGCCCCAGCTGTGAAAGTATCTGATTAGTGTTTCTGCCCTTTTCTGTCAAGACAATTCTCTTTTTCCGGCGGTCACGGGCTGAATTTTCCAGATACAGAAAGCCCTTTTGTTCCAACCGATTAAGAAGACCGTTTACCGTGGGACAACTCAATTTAAGTTCCCGTTGTACCGTACCGGGGTAAACCTCCTCACCCTCCCCCGCCCGCAGCAAAATTATCAACACATCAACCTGAGAGGAAGTCAGATTGTAATGGCTCATCCGGCGGTTGCGTTCCCGGTTGAACTCATTGACCAGACGCTTCATTGTCCGCATGAAAGTAAGCATGAATTCTCCTTTAATAAATATCGCTTGCGATATAATATATCACAAAAAATAATCTTTTTCAAATATTTTTTGTACTTGATTTTAAATACAATTTAATTTTTACTGCACAGAAAAACCTCCCAAGCGATAATTATTGAAAATTATGCATCCGGAGAAAAAACGATTTTTTATTCTGTCGAAACGGACATTTTCAAGTATCAGGGAAAAACAGAAAATGCGGGAAAATCCGATCTTAAAACAGAGGATTTACGGATAAAGTTTCTTCAATTCCGGGAGGCGATTGAACCGGATTTTTTTGTCAGGCGGTAGATTGCATACCCGCCGGCAAAGAGAAACACGCACGCCAGCAATTG
>CASECL010000281.1 GCA_949286445.1 uncultured bacterium
CGCCTCGAAATTTTTATTGCTCCGGAACGATACCGGGAAAACCGTTTTTCCCTGAATCGGCTGGAAGCGGCGGCAAAAGAGGCATACCGGCTGAAAAAAGAAAACTTTTTCATCCGCGGTTCGGAATTTCCGGAAATTTTCCGCACCGGAAGTTCATTGCGTTCATTATCCGACAAACGGAGCAAACTCTGGCAGCTGAACAAGAGCGGCATGATCGGTTTTATCCGGGCAATGAATTTTTCAAAGGAGTCCGGCGATGTTTTTGATTCAGATGATTTTATGTTATTCTGCCGGGAGTTTTTAAGTTTTGCCGGAAGATTTTATTTTGCACTCGGCGTGCCGGAACGGGAGAAAATACGGCTGTTTTTCAGAATTTCTCCGGCAAACGGCTTGACTATCCGGGAAAAGAGAGCTAAATTTACCTGCAAGGAAAATGACTTGGAAATCAACCTTGTTCACTTTTCTGATGCGGGAAAACTTCTGGATAATACATCTCAAACAGCAAGACGTTTTTTCGGCATATTCCGGGAATATTTTATCCAAACATAAAAAGGAGTTTGATACTGTTATGAAGAAAAAAAGCTGGCAACGTGGTTCATCGGCAGTAGATTTTTTCAGTATCACCGGAGCCGCCGGTCTGTTGGGCATACTGGGAGGATTGCCGCTTCAAGCCTCAGCCGCGGCCAGCAGTCCGGCAGATAAATACAGATTGCTGAATGTTCCGCTGCAAAGCAAAACTTCTTCATCATCAACTCAAACTTCCGCTCCCGCCACCCGGGAAAAACCCAATATTCTTCTGATCGTGGCAGACGATATGGGATGGGCAGATCCCGGATTTAACGGCAATGATTACTATGAAACACCCAATCTGGATAAATTGAGAACCCAGAGCATGCTTTTCTCCTCCGCTTATTCAAGCGGCGCAAGCTGTTCACCCTCAAGAAGCTGCATGATTACAGGCAAATACGTCCCCCGCCACGGAGTTTATCAGGTGGCAGGAAGACACAAATTTGATAAAAAGCCCGGTATGGAATGGAATAAACGTATTCTGCTGGCTCCGGAAAACAGCAACGGCATTGATCCCGAAGTGCATATGGGCGACGGGGAAATGCTCCGCAGATCCGGCTACCATACCGGACTGGTGGGCAAATGGCATATTCATTACGGACAGCAGCCGGAACTCGGCGGCGTAAAAGGCCAGACACCCAGAGAATTCGGTTACGATGAGGTGGCAACCTATGCAATTCCGGATTACTGGAAGTACAAGATGAATAACAATATTGTCCCGCCGGAAAAAGATGCTTCTTCTGAAGACGGAAAGCAGCCGTATTTGAGTGATCATCTCGCGGATCAGGCAATAGCATTTCTGGAGAAAAACAAGGATAAACGCTTTTTCCTTTCCTACAACGACAGTCTGGTTCATGTTCCACTGACCGCCAAGAAGGAACTGGAGGAAAAATACCGCCGGAAAAAACCGGGACGGTTCCACTCCAATCCGCGCTATGCCGCCATGATGGAAACCTTTGATAAAAATGTCGGCAGAATTCTTAAAAAACTTGATGAATTGAACTTATCCGACCGGACACTGGTAATTTTCACCAGCGATAACGGCGGAGCAGCGGCGATGGGAAATTACGGTTGGGCCTACCGGGGGGATGTCATAACCAGCAACTACCCGCTCCGGGGAAATAAAGGTGAGTTCTATGAAGGCGGAATAAGAGTGCCCTTGCTGGTTCGTTATCCGGGAGTGGTAAAACCTGGTTCAACCTGTGATACGCCGGTTATCAATGTGGACTTTTACCGGACTTTTGCCGATGTGGCCGGAGCAGATGAGAAAATTCTCTCCAAAGATCTGGACGGTGAAAGCATTATGCCGCTTCTTACCGGCGAGAAAAAGTCTTTGGACAACCGGGATATTTTCTGGTATTTTCCGGGGTACGCCTCCAAACACGTCGGTCCGATGGCAGTAATCAGAAATGACCGTTACAAACTTCTGCACTACTTTGAAACCGATGAAGTTGAACTTTTTGACCTGCAAAATGATATTGGTGAACACTATGATCTGGCCAAGAAGATGCCGGAACTGGCAAAGGAAATGAAAAAACGCCTTGATCTCTGGCGTGAACGTACCGGAGCGGTAATTCCGCTCCGCAACCCCAATGCCTCCATTCCTCCGGCAAAATCGCCGTTGTACTGGACACCGTCAAGAAAGTGGTAATATTGTTTCAATGAACTTGAATGATGAAATACAGTCTTTATTAGATCATCTGGTATCAGAAGACCGCGAGCGCGCCATCCAGGCAGCCGTTTTTCTTGACGGCGAGCTGAAAGTTGATGCCGCCGCCGGCATAGCTGACCCGGAAAGCGGAAGAGCCGCGGATAACAACACCCTGTTTCCAGTGTTTTCCTGTTCCAAGGGCCCGGCTTCAACGCTGGTTCTGCAGGGAGTGGAAAAGGGGCTGCTCAACCTGAAACGCCCCCTGGCTGAGTACTGGGATAATTTCGGAGTAAACGGCAAGGAAAATATTACACTTGCCCAGGCATTAAGTCATAATGCCGCCCTGCCCCAGCTGCCCGCCATCACCAGCCCGGAAGAGGCGGCAGACTGGGAACTGATGTGTGGCAAAATCGCTATGGAAAGCCCGTTATGGAAGCCGGGCAGCAAGTTTTTTTACCATGCTGTATCATTCAGCTGGCTGGCCTGCAACCCGCTGGTGATTATGGACGGCAGGGATTTCAATACCATTCTCCAGCAGGATTTAATGAAAGAGATCGGCGAGGAATTTTATCTCGGGATGCCGGAAGATAAATTTTCCCGGCTTGCAAGGCTGGAAAGTGATCCTCATCCGGGAACGTTGGAAAAAAAGCCTTATGATCCGGTGGCGGCAATGACCATACCGTCAGATATTCTGCCGCTGGAAAAATGGATGGCTTATCCGCCGATACTGAAAAGCTGTCTGCCTGCCAGCAACGGCGTCGGCACGGCAAGGGCACTTGCCAAACACTACGCCATGCTTATGGAAGGTAAATTGCTGGATCCGGAAATACTGGATTTCGCACTGAAGAA
>CASECL010000282.1 GCA_949286445.1 uncultured bacterium
CCCATCAGGGGATGAAGTTTGGCGGCATACAGAAACCCGATGCCGTTTTCAACGATTTCCTGTTCAATCACCGGTACCGGTGCTTCCAGATTGTACCCCAGCTGCCCCAGAACATCCGCCGAACCGCAACGGCTGGAAGATGCCCGGTTGCCATGTTTGGCAATTACCACCCCTGCCCCCGCCGCCGCAAACGCACTGGCAGTGGATATATTGAAACTGTTTGATCCATCTCCGCCGGTGCCGACAATATCCACCACCTCCCGGTGTCCGCAGTCAATAAACGCCGCCTCCCGGCGCAGCAGCCGCGCGGCTCCGGTCAACTCCTGACAGCTGACACCTTTCAGGCGCAACGCCCCCAGAAACGCCCCGATTTGAACGTGGGGAACTTCATGACCGGTAATAATTTTCAAAACCTCTTCCATCTCTTCCGCGGTCAAATCATCCCGGTTTAAAACTTTATTCAAATATTTTACAAGCATAATATCTTCTCCCTGCTCTTCAGCGTCTGCGCCGGTATTCCGACACCATTTCCAGAAAATTGGCCAGCTGGCGTTTCCCGGTGGTGGTAAGAATTGACTCGGGATGATACTGGATGCCTTCTATCAGCAAATTCTTATGGCGAATTCCCATAACTTCGCCATCTTCACTGCGGGCGGTTATTTCCAGTTCATCCGGCAATGAATTTTCCGCCAGTGCCAGCGAATGATACCGCACCGCCTTTATTTTTTCCGGAAGCCCGGTAAAAAGTCCACGCCCGTCATGGGTGACAGTGGATACTTTGCCATGCATTATATTGAGTGCATTCACCAGTTTCATGCCGAAGGCTTCGCCGATTGCCTGATGTCCGAGACATATTCCCAGCAGTGGAATTTTATTTTCTGCCGCAGCGGTGATCAATTCCGGCATAATTCCCGCCGAGTCCGGACGTCCGGGGCCGGGAGAAAGAATTATCGCTTCCGGCTTCAGGGAGATTGCCGTGTCCACGGTCAGAGCGTTATTGCGGTAAACGTCCATGTCAGCTCCGAGCTGCTGAAAATACTGCACCAGATTGTAGGTAAAGGAATCAAAATTATCAAGCATTAAAATCATAATCTTACCTCATTATTCAAAGTTCAAGATTTCCTGCCGCCAGCCGGACTGCTTTCATCATTGCCGCCGCCTTGTTGCAGCACTCCTGATATTCTGCTGCCGGATCAGAGTCGTAAACAATTCCCGCCCCGGACTGAATTTCCAGTTTACCGCCGTCAGAAATAATGGTGCGGATGGTTATTGCCAGATCCATGTTGCCGTTATAACAGAAATATCCCATGGCTCCGCCGTACATGCCGCGGGGGGAATTTTCCAGTTCATGGATTATTTCCATCGCCCGTATCTTGGGAGCTCCGGAGAGCGTCCCGGCAGGAAAAGCGGAACGGAGCAGATCAAAAGCGTCATGGTCTTCTTTCAGCAATCCTTCCACGGTGGTAACCAGATGCATGACGTGAGAGTAACGCTCGACGGTCATGAAATCCTTTACCTGTACACTGCCCGGAACTGCCACCCGGCCAAGATCATTGCGGGCAAGATCCACCAGCATCAAATGTTCTGCTCTCTCCTTTTCGTCCTGCAGTAATTCATCGGCAAGTGCCATATCCTCTGTCATTTTACGCCCTCTCGGACGGGTGCCGGCAATCGGCCGCAAAGTGGCAACGCCGTTATTCATACGGCAGAGGGTTTCCGGAGATGACCCGGTTAAGACACGCTGGCCGATTTTCAGATAAAAGGTGTAGGGTGATGGATTGATCAGGCGCAGAGCCCGGTACAGCTGAAGCGGGGGGATATGGGTTTCGGCGATGAATTTCTGAGAAAGCACAACCTGGATTATTTCACCGTCGTAAATATATTTCCGCGCCTTTTTCACCATCTCCATGTATTTTTCCCGTCCGCAGGAGGAGAGCAGTTCCGGGGTGTCAACCGCGGTGAAATCTGAAATATCCGCCGGGCGGCGCAGCCGGTTTTCAAGAACATCCAGCCTGGAAATTGCATAATCATAGGCTGTTTTCAAATCTTTATGTTTGTCGATGTGAACACATACACTTAAAAGCATGGTGTGCTTTACATTGTCAAAAATAATCATTTCATCCGTGATCAGCATCGCCGCGGTTGCCCCGGAAATGCCGGGCCTGGGCGGAGGAAGCACTTCAAACTCTCCAACGGTTTCGTAACCGATGCACCCCACCGCGCCGCCGAAAAGCGGAGGAAGTCCGGGGACATCCGCCGGTATCACATCTTTTAAAACATTCCTCAGTGCCATAAAAGGCCCTTCCGGTGACGGCAAATGCTGTTTTTCCCCATTTTTCTCCAGATACGCCGCACCGTCTTCAACCGTAAATATGGCACGGGGATGAAGGCCGATAAATGAATAACGCCCGAAACGTTCACCTGCTTCCACACTTTCCAGCAGAAAAACATTTTCATCATCCGCCAGCCGGGCGAGAACTGATACCGGAGTTTCCATATCTCCGATCAGTTCTCTCATTACCGGAATGAGGTTGGCATCCTTGGCCAAACCGGAAAATTCCCTGAAACTTAACATCGCTTTTTTCTCCTGTTTTGATTTTTTATGAATAATCTTTTACGAATTTTGACACAAAAAAAGCGGGTTCGAAACCAAAATGTCCGAACCCGCCACAAACAGATTTTTAAATTATCCGGCAGTATGTCTAAACAAAATTATCTGACCAATATTTCATCTCCAATTTAAACACACAAAGCCGACAGCCATGGCGGGCTTTCGCCAACGCCACTGCCAGAGATTTAAGCTTATGTGTTTAAAATTATTCAAAATCAGATCTCCAGATATTTTTATCTTTCACGTCCACGGGAGCAGAATATAGCATAAAAAATGAAAATTGCAAATGCAATCAGAAGAAAATTATTGATTTTTTCCTGATCCTGCCATTTTCACATATTCAGAGCTGCAACCTTTTAAAAATATATTACTTAAATATTTTAATCCCGTATTCCAGCAATACATATTTCTTATTTTTCCTAAGTATAAACTTGAAGTACCAGCTTGTTTTTCCTCGGAAGATATTTTATATCCGGCTCTGTAATTATTAACCGGTTCCAAAATCAGTACTACTTCAAAGTAAACCTGAAAATTACCAAAAACAGGTAAAATATTTTTCTATTTTTTATATTGAAAATTTTACTTTCCTGCGCTTGAAAATCAGAATGAATAAATGTATCTTAAAGTTATAGTACTAATTTTTTTAACTCTTGGGAAGAGAAATGCTGTTATTGAAACAACTGTTATTTATTGCTTTTATCACTGTAATTCCCTTTTCACCGGCACTGGCGGAATTCAAAGTTCCTGCACACACCGGCAGAGTGGTGGATCAGGCAAAAATATTCAATGCCGGGGAACGGCAGAAACTGGAAAATGCCATTATCGCTTTTGAAAAAAGTACCGGAGGACAGCTGGCAGTAACCACACTTGAAAATTTACAGGATGCCACCGTTGAGGAGGCGGCAGTTGCCATTTTTGACCAATGGAAACTGGGGGACAAAGATAAAGACAATGGAGCTTTGCTGGTTATCGTACCCGGGGCGCGCAAAATACGTCTGGAGGTGGGCTACGGCTGGGAGGGAGATATCAATGATGCCCGGGCCGGGGACGTGATCCGGGAAATGGCGCCGTATTTCCGGAAAAATCAGTATGCCGATGGAGTCCTGGCCGCAGTAAACCGGCTGGAAGAATATCTTACCGGAAAAATATCGGAAGGAGAACAAAATCCACAGCAGGGGAGATCTCTTTTCAATACCATAGGGCTGGTAATTTTTATTTTCGTTTTTGTTTTTTTGCTTCGCAGGGGAATATTTTTTATTCCGCCGGGACGGGGCGGTTCCGGAGGAGGATTTTTTGGCGGAGGCGGATTTTCCGGCGGCGGATTTTCCGGCGGACGCGGCGGCAGTTCCGGAGGCGGCGGTGCTTCCGGCGGATGGTGAAAATCATCTCATAGATATTCTGACATAACCATCCGGCACCGGATGTAAAATTTTATCAAATATAAAGTATTAAAATAAAATCACTGCATTTCAGTTAAAATACAAAAAAGGGTTAAGAACATGAAAAAATTTCTTATTGTTATTGCTGTCATTGTCGGGATTGCGGTAATTGCCGCATTGTTTGCCATATCAGTACGCAATGGTCTGATCACCCGGGATGAAAATGTCAACGAAAACTGGAGCCAGATTGAAACTCAGCTCCAGCGGCGCGCCGACCTTATTCCCAATCTGGTTTCCACGGTAAAAGGTTACGCCAAACATGAAGAAAAAATATTTACTGAAGTTGCCGATGCCAGATCAAAACTTATTGCCGCAAGCGGCCCCGCCCAGAAAGCCGCCGCCGGAACTGAACTTAACAGTGCACTCAGCCGGCTTCTGGCTATCTCCGAGCGTTACCCGGATTTGAAGGCCAATACCAGTTTTATCCGTCTTCAGGACGAACTGGCAGGCACCGAAAACCGCATCGCCGTATCCCGTACCCGTTACAATAAGGCGGTAAAAGATTTCAATGCGGCGATCCGCCGTTTTCCGGGATCACTTTTTGCCGGAGGTCTCAGTTTTTCACCCCGGGAATATTTCGAAGCACCCCGGGGACGGGCGGCAGTGGAAAAAGTTCCGGAGGTAAAGTTCTGATTATCTGATTTTTTTGATGCCGGATAAAAAAATTACCCCGCCGGAGCAGAACAGGACAAACAGCTCCGTGCGGGATTTTTTTCTGCAGTCCGAGGACATCAGCGGAGTTTAAAATCCAGCCAATCCGCTCATGGAGCGAAAATTTCATCCATCAATTGTTTTACCGCCCACTCATCGGTTAAGTCGCCGCCGGGAATTTCCGGCTGCATTTCAAGATATTTCAAACGGGGCGATGTTTTTTTACCTGCCCAATCCGGCTCCGGATACAGGGAAAAAACAACCACTTTTTTGATCCGGGGTGAATTGATTTTTTCCGCCGCCTGACGCATCAATTCCCCCATCTCCCCCTCCCCGGCAAGGACAATATCCAGATTTTTCCACTCCGGGCGGTCAAGCACTTCCTGCACCCG
>CASECL010000283.1 GCA_949286445.1 uncultured bacterium
ACTTTGTTTTTTCAGTGCTTTTGTATTACAACTTATTTTTAACTTTTTAATGCTCATACAGTATCAATTTTTCCTGATAACTTGTTTTCTTGCGGTTGTATCAAAAGTCCTGTCTCTGGTGCAAAAAAAAACAACGTTCCCTGAAAAATACAGGGAACGTTGCAAACAGCGTTAAAAAACGATCTGCAATCAGATCTCTTCGCCGACTTCCCAACGGACAAAGCGGTTGATCTTGACATTGGGATAAAGCTTGGCCAGAGAAGTTTTATCATCCCGGATCCAGGGCTGATTGACCAGGCAGACTTCGCTGTACCACTTATTGATTTTACCGGCAACGATCTTTTCGATCATGTTTTCCGGTTTGCCCGCGCTGCGGAGCTGCTCAGATGCGATGGACTTTTCATGTTCCACCACTTCAGCGGGGACGCACTTGGAGCAGATATAGCTGGGACGGAAAGCAGCAATGTGCATGCAGATATCCGTCAGAACAGTTTCATCATCGGTGCCTTCCACATCAGCCATCACGCTGACCCGGCCGCCCTGATGAATATAGGTGGCGATTTTGCCAGTGGTATTCCACTTGGCAGCCCGGCGGATCTGCATATTTTCGCCGATGATGGCAATTTTGTTTACCAGTTCATCTTTCTGCTGGGCATTCACTGCCTCAGTGACGTCGCCGTCGGCATCAAGTTCGAGGGCCTTGGCAGCCACTTCTTTGACATAGTCAACAAAACGGTCGGTGTTGGCGGCAAAGTCAGTTTCAATAAGAATTTCCACCAGCGCGCCTTTGCCCGGGGCAACTGCCGCCAGAACTTTACCATTGTTGGTGGCGCGGCCGCTCTTCTTCTCTGCCTTGGCAATGCCGGACTTGCGCAGAAAATCAATCGCTCCCTCCATATCGCCGTTGGCGGCGGTCAGAGCTTTTTTGCAATCCATCATACCGGCTCCGGTCTTGTCCCGGAGCGTCTTGACCATTTCAGCTGTAATCATTTTAAATCACTCCTCCGTATCACAAAGTAAATTATTCGGCTTTATCCGCCTTGGCTTCTTCCGCCGGAGCTTCTTCTTTCTTGGCCGCGGCTTTCTTTACCGTCTTCTTGGCCGTTTTGTCAGCAGCATCTTCATCTTTGGCGGCTGCTTTGCGGGGGGCGCGTTTTTTCGGAGCCGGAGCGGCTTTTTCTTCTTTTTCCGCAACGGCGGCTTCGGCGGCGGCCTTGTCAGCAGCTTCTTTCTTGGCGGCTTCGGCAGCGGCACGCTCTTCAACCATGCGCTTCTGGTAGATTTCCTTGGCTACCAGAATGGCATCAACAAAGAGGTTGGTAATTACTTCCAGTGATTTTACCGCATCGTCATTGGCGGCCACCGGATAATCAATCATAGAAGGATCGCCGTTGGTATCCACAATCGCCACGATCGGAATATTGAGTTTATTCGCTTCACGCACAGCGTTGATTTCGTTGCAGACGTCAATCACCACCAGAGCCGCGGGAAGTTTCTTCATGCCGGAAATGCCGTCCAGATCCCGGTGGAGACGGGCGGAGTTGCGGGTCAGAACAGAAAGTTCCTTTTTCTTCATGGACTTGGCTGCATCGGATTCGAGAATTTTATCAATTTCCTGCATCTTGGTGATGCTCTTGCGGATGGTGACATTGTTGGTCAGAGTTCCGCCGAGCCAGCGTTCGGAAACATGATACATTCCGGTGCGTTCCGCCAGGGAGGCGGTCAGTTCGCGGGCCTGACGCTTGGTGCCGACGAAGAGAACTTCACCGCCCTTGCCGACTACGTTCTGGAGAAAGTTGCAGCTGTCCGCAATCTGGTACATCGTCTTGGAAAGATCGATGATGGAGATGCCGTTCTTGGCTCCGTACACATAGGGTTTCATCTTGGGGTTCCAGCGGCGGGTCTGATGTCCGAAATGGCAACCGGCTTCCAACAAGTCATTGATCGTGATCTTAGCCATGAAAGGCCTCCTTTTCATTTTGCGGACTCTTTTCCCGTGATCAGCGGGAAGAATCCTTTTCTGATTTGGTTGTTACTTTCTTCCTGCATAAAATTTTACGCAGGCATGAGCTATAATTTAGCATTAAAATGATAAATGTCAAGTGTTTTTCCGGAGAAAACTTGACAAAAATAAAGTTATATTGTACAGTAGAATTGTGACATTGAATGCTTTCAAACGGAGTTTGCTTTTGATGTCTGGGGGAAAAGGAAAAATCAAATATCAAAAGTACAGGAGGATGGGGAATAATGATTCAGCTTATCAGTGATGCCTTTAAGTTGGTGTGGAGCCGGAAGAAAATTTATCTTCTGGAACTTGTGGCGATGGCGGTATTTGCTTTGTTCGGGTTATTTTTCCTTTTTGCCGGTTTTATTTATTTGTCCAGCTGTCCCGGCGGAGCCTGCGATCTTGCTCAGGACGGGTATTCCCAGGTATGGTATATTTTTGTCATGCTTATACTGGCAGTACTGGTAGGATTTTTCTTTTACAGCGGGATACGGTTCTTTCTGGAAGATGAACAGGCATCTCTTTCACAAGTATTTTCCGGGGTTATGGCAAGATGGAAAAATGCTGTGCTGGTGTGTCTGTTTGTGTTCCTGATCGGCTTGTTAGTTCAGTTTGGAATGTCGGCTGTAATACATTTGGCTTTCATAATACAGGAAAATATTTCGTGGGCATTGTTTGCTGCAGCTATTGTGATTGGGTTGATTGCTGTCTGGGTGATTCCGATAGGCACCAATATTTTCAGTACGTTTGCTTATGTGGAGGCGATGAGAGCTGAGCCGGAGGAGGGGTTTACTCTGATATTGAGACGGTCTTGGGATGATTTCAAGTATGGCTGGGCGGAACTGCTGGGATTTTTCATTTTATTCGGGTTGATGATTTTCTTCATTGTGGTATTTTTTGTGATTATCGGGGCGGCTTTGTGGTTCTTTGTTCCAATATTTGTTCCGCTTCTGATATTGCCTGCAATTTTATTATTTGCAATATTGGTATTTGCATTGTTTCCTGTTCCGGTTGCGTTTTCGGTATTGTTGGTCAAAAAAATCAACTCTGAGAACGCTGAAGTATCAACATTTGCCTCTGCTGAAGCTGCAACTGAAGCCGCTCCGGCCTCCATTGAGGCTGAGCCGGAAAATCAGGAATCACAACAAAAGTAATTATTCCCGGCACATCCGTTTTTTGCCGGAAAAATAATTTATCAAATCCCGTATGCCGTGTAAGAATAATGCAATCGAAACCGGCGTCCGGGATTTTTTTTGAGCCGTTCACTCTGTTTTTTCCGGCTTTCACCAAGCGTTTGACGATATACAAAGAGAGAGCTTAAACTTGACAAAATGATGTTTTGATATTATATTTCTGTTTCAGAAAATACAAAAATAATAAATATTGGCAATCAATTTCCTGCTTTGGTCCGGTTATGGACTTTACCGGCGTTGTCTGCGGCCGGGAAACAGGAATAGACAAAAAATCTGATACTGCCGGATGTAAACATAAAAGACAGAAACAACATGATGATGTGGAAAAATTTAAAAATTCTCCTGCCGGCACTGCTTGGCGTTCTGTTTTTCTGTGGCTGCTGGTTTTCCCGCAGTGCGGAAGTAAAATATTATGATTTGAAAGCCCTTAAGTCATTTACCGTCAAGCCGGGAATTATGGTTGGCGTATTTGTCAACCGTTCCGGCAGCGGCAACCGGATTCTGGTTAAAGACAGCAGCTACATGGTGCGTCAGGATCCGGTGAATAAGTGGCTGCTGACTCCTGGGGAACTGGTGACAAAATGTTTGCAGTTGTCCTTTGTAAATGGCGGCGGCGCGGCCGGAAAATTGATGGGGCAAATTACTGTTTTTGAAGCTGATTTAGCTAAAAATGAGTTTATTTTCGGCGGTAATTACCGGTTTGACGGCGGCACGGCAGTGGATTTTAAATTCACCGCGCCTCTGGCTGGAAAGTCAGCAGAGAGTGTTGCCGCGGCGGCATCAGAATGTGTGTCGCAGCTGGCTGAAAAAATTGCATCGGAGGCTGGAAAGTGAAATTACCCCGGCCGCTTTTGGAACTCTGTCTCCAGGTCGGTACTGCCGGAGAACGGCTGCTGAGCGATCTTTTTCTGTCTGTGGGATTCGGTACCGGTCTGATAACTTCGGCTCTGGCTTCGTTCCGTCATCCCGGCAGAATAAAGTGGCGCAGTGTCGGGTACTATATGGACAGTTGCGGAAGCGATGCCATGCCGCTGATTTCACTGCTGGGAATGCTGATCGGGGTGATTTTGGCGTTTCAGGCAATCGTCCAGCTGGGGCGGTACGGGGTGGAAAGTTATGTAGTAAATCTGGTGGGGACAGTGGTGGTCACCGAACTGGCTCCGCTGTTGACGGCGGTGGTGCTGGCAGGACGTACCGGATCGGCTTTTGCCGCGGAAATTGCCACGATGAAAAGCAAGGAAGAATTGGATGCGCTGGTGACATTGGGGTTGGATGTGGGGGAATTTCTGCTGATACCCAAGGTGATTGCATTGATGCTGGTTCTGCCGGGGCTTACGGTGATTGCTGATGTTTGCGGTGTTGTGGGGGGGATGCTGGTGGTTTGTTCGAGCCTGGATTTTTCGGTATCGGAGTATTTTTACCGTTCTGCTGAGGTGATCAGTGTGCTGGACATGACGCAGGGGCTGGTTAAAAGTACATTTTTCGGTTTGATTGTCGCCGCAGTCGGCTGCATCAAGGGAATAAGTGCTGAACGCGACTCAACCGGAGTAGGGCAGGCGGCTACCGGGGCAGTGGTAAGCAGTATTTTTCTGATAGTATGTTTTGACGCGGTGCTGACGGGATTATTCATCATGATGTATTGAAAAAACCAGGGGAATTTACGGGAAGATAAGAGAGTGTGAAAAAAAATGAATCGGGCAAACAGAATTAAACTCGGCGCATTTCTGCTGATTTCCATGGTGCTGCTGGTGGGGAGTTTTCTTGCTGTTGGAGTACTGCATATTTTTCAGCCCACTTTCAAGGCGGTGACGGTGCTGGATACTTCAATTGAAGGGTTGAGTGTCGGCTCTCCGGTTAAATATCTTGGTTTGACCATCGGCAGGGTTACCCGGGTGGCAATGCGCAAAAGTGACGGGTATATTGTAATATATTTTGACATTTTCCGTTCTTCCATAGAAAGTGCGCAGGACGAAAGCAGTTACTGGGGGGACGATTTTTCACTGGATGAAATGATAAAACAGCATAATCTGAGCTGCTTTATCAATGCTGCCGGAGTGATGGGGGGGACCTATCTGGAGCTGGGCAACAGCAAAACACAGCTGCCTTCACTGCCGAACTTAAAGTTTACTCCTCCGGAGGACTGCATTTATATACCGAGCCAGCCATCGCATATCGGCAGTGCCATACAGAATATCAGCCGGCTTCTGGAAGAGGTAAGTAAACTCAATCTGGTTCAGATGAGCGACAAGGTAAATCAGGCTCTGGATAATGTGAGTGCGATGTTCACCCAGGCTGATCTGGTGACGACGATGAAAAATCTCAACCTTATCAGCAAGGATCTCTCCAGGGCATCGGATAATTTGCAGAAGATTTTTTCTGATGAAAATATAAAACGGGTTGAAAATACCCTGAGCAACGTGGAAAATTCCAGCCGCAGTCTGGAAAAAGCGGTTTCTGACAGCCGTCTTGCTGAAACGATTGCCCATTTGGATGATTTTCTCAAGGACGCGAGTAAATTTCTGGCGTCAGTTGATCAGAATGCCGGGAAATTTTCCGGAGAGTTGCTGGAATTAAAGGCCAGTTTGACGGAAACGCTGGCCAATATTGATAATTCTATGCATCAGCTCCAGAGATTTTCCAATAATTTGGAGGATGCTCCGGAACAGTTTGTCCGGGGCCGGGAAAAGGAGGCGGTTTTAGAATGAGGAAGTTGTGGATCATTGGTGGAGTTGCATCAGGTTTTGCGGTACTGCTGCTGCCGCTGCTTATGCTTGTAGCTCCGTTTCACGCGTCGGCGGTGGAAGGATCTGAAAGAGTAGCGGTGCCTGCTGCCTCCGGAACGGAAGAGGATGGGAAAGAGTTTCCCCGCCGCTGTACCGTTACAGAAAAACTCCGGCTGCGGGAAAATATGGAAAGGGCGAAATTTCCCCGCGGAAAAGTGAAGGTGGATAATTGTTTTTTCCGTTATGAACTGAAGTTCCCCGGACGGGGTGATAAATTTGACTGCGAAGTATCCTTTGTGGCTCCGGACCGGATGAAACGGGAACTTAAACAGAATAATTTTGTCACCCAGATGTCTCTGTTTGACGGCAGGAATCTTTACCGCGGCATGGGGGAACAGGGACTGATGCAGGTGGTTTCTCCTGCGGAACGCGCCCTGGCAGTGGCGGAGTTGAAAATGCTTTCTCCTGCGGTTTCCGCCATGGATGTGCTGGAGGATCCGGAAGTAATGGAATATGAGAACTTTTATTTAATCTCCGGCAGCATCAATGATATAGCTATGAAAATAAAAGTGGCCAAAGACACCTTTCTGCCGGAGGAGTACAGCATGGATATTCCGGCGGTAACCGGGGTGATGGAGGCCAGAACACAGCTTTTTGATTACACCGTATTTTACGGTATAAATGTTCCCACCCGGCAGAATGGTTATCTGCTGGGAATGCGGGTGGAAGTATTGCTGAAACGCTTTTCCATAAACGTTAAAGGTTTGCAAATACCATGAAGTTTGAAGAAGCAATGAAAGAGCTGGATGAGCTGCTCCGGCAGATTTCCGGCGACGATGTTCCGCTGGACGAACTCCTGGCCAAAAGCCGCCGCGGTGCGGAACTTTTGAAATTCTGCCGCGGGGAACTGGATACTTTTGAGCGGAAAATAGAAGTTCTGCTGAATGATGACGGCAAAAACGGCCAGTGGGGGGAATTGGATGAAAATATTGTTTCCGGGGGAAATGAAACTTCGCCCCGGTGCGATACCTCTTTGGCGGTTAAACCGTCTTCTGCCGGGGAAAACAGCGTCCGCGGATCTGACAGCAGCACGGATTTGGAATTGCCGTTCTGAAGGAGATGAAATATGCCGGTGGAGTGCGAAAGAAAATATCTGGTGAAAAACGATTCCTGGCGGGAAAATGCTGACGGGGGACGTTTTTTCCGACAGGGATATCTGCCGACGGCCAACGGAGTTACCGTGCGGGTCAGAATTACGCCGGAGGGCGGTTTTCTGACAATCAAGGGACCGCGCCGCGGCAATTGTTCACGGGATGAATACGAGTATCCGGTACCGGCGGCGGAAGCTGAAGAGATGCTGCGGAAATTGTGTGTGCCGTTTCCGGTGGAGAAGGTGCGTTATCTGGTTAAAGAGGGGGACAGAGTCTGGGAAGTGGATGTTTTTGAAGGACTTAATGCCGGATTGGTTACTGCGGAACTGGAACTGCAGAGCGAAGATGAGGCGTTTGAAAAACCGGATTGGCTTGGGTTGGAGGTCAGTGGTGATGTCCGTTACGGCAACGGTGCGCTGGCGGTAAATCCTTATGTGCGCTGGGGAAAAAAGAACGCCGGGAATAAGTAAAAAAAGACAACAGGGGAAATGCATTTTTTTCAGGAATTATTTTTTGGTGATCTGCCGTTTTTGCGCTATACGGTTCTGATCGGGCTGATTTCATCGATCGGCTTTGGCATTGTGGGCAGCGTGGTGGTTACCCAGAGAATCAGTTCAATTGCCGGAGCGGTGGGGCACTCGGTGCTGGGGGGGGTAGGGCTGGCATTATTTCTGCAGCGGGTGGTTAATATACCGTTTTTGTCTCCCATGCTGGGGGCCACGGTTGCGGCGGTGGCATCGGCATTGCTTATTTTTCTGGCCAAAAAGTATGGCCGCGAACGTGAAGATACGGTAATCGGGGTAATCTGGGCGTTGGGAATGTCTGCCGGACTGCTTTTGATAGCTAAAACTCCAGGATATATTGATCTTCAGGGATTTCTGTTCGGCAATATTCTGCTTTTAACCCGGGAGAAACTGATCCTGACGTTAGTGCTGGGCGCAGTAATACTGGTGGCGGCGACAGTTTTTTTCAATTCACTTTATGTGGTGTGTTTCGACCGGGAATTTGCCCGGTTGCGGGGGATAAATGTTGAACTCTTTGATCTCGGGGTGCTTATATTAACATCACTCACGGTGGTACTGCTGGTAAATGTGGTGGGCATCGTTCTGGTGATTGCGCTGCTGACCCTTCCGGCGGCAACTGCAGGGTGTGTCTGCCGGAGATTTTCCGGCATGATGATCTGGGCAGTGATTTTTGCCGCGGTAATGACTACCGGAGGAATATATCTGGGATTCAGCTTCAATCTTCCTACCGGGCCGGCAATTGTATTTTTTGCGGTGCTGCTGTATATTCTGGTGGCGTCAGGTAAAAAATTACAACAGCGTCTTTCTAAAGCAGAAAAATAACTTTGGAGGTGCAGTCATGTGCAGTTGGAAAAATTTGCTCCGGTTTTCAGTCTGGCTTATGCCGCTTATCCTGCTGGCGGCAGTGTCGGGAAGCACGGCATCAAAAGCAAAAAATCAGGAGAATATCAAGCTTGACTGCCGCTGCAACTGCGACCGCTGCAAAAGGGCGGTAAGAAGCATTAATGGGCGGAATGTAATTAAATACCGTTCCTGTTTCCGGGATAGAAACGGCAATTCCCGGTGTGATAACGGCATTTCGCAGGGCGGGAAATGCCGGAACGACTGCAGAATATATGCTGAACCGTTAAAGAAATCGGATAAGAAAAAGATCCCCACCCCCTGTGCCAACTGCCCGTGTCCGGGTAATTGCTCCAAGTGTGTGTTGGGGAAAAAATAAATCCCGGATTTAAAAAACGGGATTTATCGTTCTCAGTTTTTCCAGTCAGCGTTGGCAGAATTACGGTTTCAGGCACACCTGTCCTAACAAACTTTTGAAGGGGTGAAAAAAGTGGAGCCAACTTGTCCGTAATAGTA
>CASECL010000284.1 GCA_949286445.1 uncultured bacterium
AGAAAAGGTCAGTCGGTTTACGTTCCCGGAGGTCTCCGCAGATGGCTTTGCCGAGCTTGCTGTAATTTCCGTACATACCCAGATAATCATCCCGCAGCTGAAACGCCACACCGGCATTGGAAAACATCTTTCCCAGAATTCCGGATGTTTCGGAATCGATTGTCCCGGTTGCCGCCGCAACTCCGAGTTCTGCCGCCAGCCGCAGCAATGCACCGGTTTTCAGTTCGTACATACGGAGTACTTCGTCACCCGGCGGCAGGGCCGGGAAGCGGAGCGAAAAATTAACATCCAGAGCTTCTCCTGATATCAGCTCCACATTCCCCCGCTTCAGCATAAGCAGAATCATCTCATTTTTGAGTTTATCCGGATAACTGCTTCTGCCGATTAAATCCACTGCCCAGCCCTGCTGTAAATCTCCAGCCAGCAGGGCCATGGATTTTGCCCCCTCATCAGAAAGTTCAGCAGAAATTTTTATCTTCCGGTGGGTGGACGGCTGACTGCGGCGGAATTCATCATTGTCGATAATATCGTCATGAACCAGTGTCCAGTTATGCCAGATCTCAACTGCGGCGGCAAGCGGCAGAGCTTTCTTTCTGTCTCCTCCGAGCAGGCCGCAGCACCAGAGCAGGATTGCCGGCCGCAACCTTTTCCCTCCTGCCTGCGGATAATATTCCGCCCCGTCCCGGAGATAACCGGGAAGAACGTTTTCAAGATATTTATCCTGCCGGATGAAGCCGGTTATTTTTTCTGCCGTACACCGCAGTTCGTCTTGCATGATTCCAATGCCGTATCAGAGATAAGTTACCGCTTTTACTGAGTTCCACAGCGAGCCGTTGATGTCGATTTTCTTTCTTTCCCGGGTGGCCAGGGCAATGGGAACGTGGGTAAACGCATCGCTCCAGTGTCCTACTACCATATCGGTACGGCCCAGCATGCCGGCGTGAACTGCCGCCTGAGCCAGATTGGAACAGAACACCGCATCCGTACCCCGGGCCGGGCCGCTGCGGATGGAATAAGACGGATCAAAGTATTTGATGTTTACTTCAATATGCTTTTCAGCAAAGTACTTTGCAATCTGTTCTTTCAGGAAAAGACCGATATCATTGTGGAGAATATTTCCGGAAGCATCTTTTTTCTTGTCCTGACCGGAGAAAAATTCCTGTCCCGCCCCCTCTGAAACAATTATTACCGCATGGTGTTTGCGCTCCATCCGTTTCTCCAGGTTGGGGAGGAAAGCCTTTTCTCCATCCAGCAGAGTGAATGGATTTTCCGGCACCAGGCAATAGTTGACATTGGAGTTGGACAAGGTGGCATAAGCGGCGATGAAACCGCTGTCCCGGCCCATGATTTTGATCAAACCAATGCCGTTGTAAGCTCCTTTGGCTTCATTATGTGCATCAGTGATAAATCTGCCTGAGGCATAAACCGCAGTTTCAAAGCCGAATGACCGGTCGATGAAACTTACGTCATTATCAATTGTCTTGGGTATTCCAATAACGCTGATATTGCACTTGCGTTGTTTTATCTCTTCAGCAATGGCATGGGCACAGCGCAGGGTGCCGTCGCCGCCGATGCAGAAAAGCATATTTATATTCATTCTCATCAGAGTATCGACCATGACTTTTTCATCCTCCTGGCCGCGTGAAGATGAGAGAATGGTGCCCCCGGTTTCATGAATTTCATCAACGGTTTCCTCGGTGAGAATTACCGGAGTTATTCCCCATTTCGGGTTAAGTCCCCGGTAGCCGTAACGGATACCGTAAACCAGCGGCACTTTATACTGTCTTTTCAGTGTAAGCACCAGAAATTTTATTACGTCATTGAGTCCGGGGCAGAGTCCGCCTGCGGTAAGGATGGCGGCACGGCACCAGGACGGATCGTGAAAAATTTTTGCCCGCGGTCCGGCAACTTCAAAAGCAGGCAGCTCCTTGCCCTGTTTGATGATGTCGGCAATAGCGTCAACGTGTGAGTAATAAGATATTTTTGCCTCTCCACTGACAAAATTCATTCTTTTTATAGGAGAATCAAGCACAGGTTCTCCGAGGCGTGGAACAAAGAAATCTTTGCTATCCATATTGACGAACTCCTGATCTTTCCTTTAATCCGTTTTTCAGCCGGACAAGCTGTGAATAAATCATGTAATCACACGCAATATAGCACATTTTTCCGGAAAATCCATTGAAAAAGCTCAAAAAGCATGTTATTTTACCAAATATGAGGGTATTTAAAACAATATTATCGATATTATCGGCAATTTCCGGCGGTTTAGCGGCTTTGGCTGTACTGCGGGGTGTTGGATATCGCCTGTTTTCTCCGCCGCTTTCAGCCGGGGGGGCGGAGTTCGGGTTTGCTGCTGCCGGGACGGTTTTGCTGGTGCTGCCGGGAATAATTTTATTCCGGCGGCGGACGCTGGCGCGGCCAGTGTAGTTTCTTGCGGTCGGGATAGTGGCGGTTTTTGTACAGTTTTTCCAGGGGGACGATTTTATGTACGGAAAAGCTGGCAGGATGGAACGCGGCAGCGGGCAGATACTTTCTGCCGCGCTTCAGCCGGGGAGGGCGGGAATCTCGGTATTGATTGTGCAGAATTCTCCTTCTGTATGGCCGGAAAGAATAGCGGCATTGGACTGGGTGACCATGGTGGACTGCATCCAGCCCGGAGTCGGCAGAATGGCCGAGGCGAATGGAAGAGTATTGCTCAATCCTGAATTGAGACCACGTTATGATCTTGCGGTAATCCTGGATGAACTCCCTGCCGGGAAAATGGCTTACTACGGCATGCGCGGGGCGACGGTTATAAGACTGCCTTATTCAGAATCAGACCGGAAAAGGGGAGTCAGACTGCCGGGGGGGGATGATTATTATGTTTACGGCAGCGTGGCGACCGGAGATGTGGGGAAACTATCTGAAATTTTTGATGCTTTGACCCCGGGATTGCCGGAAAATTGTTTTACGGTTCTGGTTTCGGACGGGGAATACTCCGGGGATGATGCTGAGGCGGCAGGTGAAGTTATTGCTGAAGAGGAAAATGAAACCGCGGAAAATGAGGATGTTGAAATAAAAACTGCCGGAAAATATTTTTCCTGGTGGTGGAGTATTCTTGCCGGAACAGGGTATCTGGTGTTGAGACTGTTATTGGGCCGGAAAGGGTATTGGAATTACCGGCTTTCCGGTTGGGAACTCGGACTCTCCGGTGCTGCACTGGCCTGGCTGATGGTATTTGCCTGCCGCCGGATAGATATATTTGATTTTATGTTTTTACCGGCGGGGCTGCTGGTTGCAGCGATGATTTTTGCCGATTTGCGGTTGCGCTGCCGGGTATGGGAAACGTTGATCGGATTATTGCTGGGAGGAGCGTTCTTTTTGCGGCTTCCGGCATGGGGATACGGTTTGCTGGCGTTGGCGTTGACTCAGTTTGAGAGTGCTGCCATGTCTGATCTTTTCCGGCGGCTGACGGGAAAAGCGGAGGAGAAATTGTCCCGGCAAATAGAATGGTTTGCCGCCGGTGGGCTGCTCACCGGATTGCTGGGTGGAACAGTGTTGTTCGGCAATGCGTTTTATCCTGAAATAGTCAACGCGGCAATTGTCCGGAGCGGGGATATCCGGAATATGCTGTTATGTTTTGCCGGGTTTATTTTCTTCCGGCTGTTCTATCTGCTTAAATTATAGGTAAGTTGCAATATGAAAAAAATATTTTTGAAGCCGGGACGGGAAAAATCTTTGAAACGCCGCCATCTGTGGATATTTTCCGGAGCAGTAGGCCGGGTTGAAAACGGGATTAATTCCGGAGATACAGTTGAAGTCTGCGATGCCTCCGGAAAATATTTAGCCACGGCATCTTATTCTGCCACCTCCCAGATTTCCGGCAGAGTGTGGTCGTTTGACCGGAATGAAGTAATTGACGGGGAGTTTTTTTCCCGGCGTATCGGGGAAGCGGTCGCTTTACGTAAAAATTTCGGTTACTGGGGCGATAAGACGGCATGCCGGCTTATCGCTTCCGAGGGCGACGGAATATCCGGACTGGTGGTGGATAAGTACGCAGATACGCTGGTGGCGCAGTTTACCTCGCTCGGGGTGGAGCGTTTCAAGTCGGAAATAGTTGCGGCATTGAGCCGGCTGGATGGTGTGAAAACGGTTTATGAGCGTTCTGATCTCGGAGTGCGCCGGTATGAGGGATTGGGTGAACAGACCGGATTATTATGGGGTGTTGAGCCGCCGGAAATGATTGATTTTGAAGAGGACTCCTGCCGATATCAGGTAAATGTGCGCAAGGGGCATAAAACCGGATTTTATCTGGATCAGCGTGAAAACCGCCGTTTAGCCGGAAGTCTGGCGGCAGGGAAAAGAGTCTTGAATGTTTTTTCCTATACCGGAGGTTTTTCGGTATCCTGCATGAAAGGCGGAGCCCGGGCTGTGGTTAACATTGATTCCTCCCGCGAAGCACTTAAGCAGGCGGAAAAACATTTGGATTTAAATCACATTTCCACCGACCGGGTGGATAATCTTCAGGAGGATGCGTTTAACTGCATGCGCAAAATGCTGGAACAGAAGGAAAAATTTGATCTGGTAATACTTGATCCTCCCAAACTTATTGACGGAACCGGTTCCATTACCCGCGGATGCCGGGCGTATAAGGATCTGGCCAGACTTGGTTTTTCGCTGCTGAATAAAGGCGGTTTGCTGATGAATTTTTCCTGTTCCGGGCTTATGACACCGGAATTATTCCAGAAAATCACCGCCGACGGAGCATTGGATGCCGGGGTGGATGGCCAGATATTGCGGACTCTGCGTCAGGGAATGGATCACCCCGTTTCTCTGGCTGTTCCGGAAAGTTTTTATCTCAAAGGTTTGCTCTGCACTTGCAAATAGGGCGAAATGATGCTATATTTCACTCATGCCGGTCGGTATGGAACATTTCTTGGAGATAATTTGGAATGCGTTCCCGTTCTAATCGCTTGAATTTGTTATGTTTGGCGATTGTGAATGATGTGTCGGGAACGTTTCCAAGTCTGAATATGGAGAGATGGTCGAGTGGTTTAAGGCAGCGGTCTTGAAAACCGCCGTGGGGCAACCCACCGAGGGTTCGAATCCCTCTCTCTCCGCCATTTATTTTTCCCCTTCCAATTTCTGGTAAAAAGAGAATCTTTTATTCAATGGCGCTAAAAGTCGTTGGTGTAAAGGGATTTGCGTAAATTGTTGAGGTGTGTTTGAAACACACTCAGAATCTGAAAAAAGGTCTTTTTCAGAGGAAAATCACGAC
>CASECL010000285.1 GCA_949286445.1 uncultured bacterium
ATTCCTGCGATGAACAGGGTACGACTTTCTGATTTATTCCCAGCTGACGGAATATTTCCAAAGTAAAGTCATACCAGGTAGCTTCCCCCTCGCAAGTGCCGTGAATGGTGCCGCAAATCTCCCGGCGGAGCAAAATCTCCCGCAGTAGATTTCCCACCGCAATCGTGCTGGTGGGATTGCCGATCTGATCGTTTACCACTTTAAGCTGCGGGTGTCCGGCGTGTGCCAATTTCACCATAGTGTGGAGAAAGCTCGGTCCGGAGTCGCCGTAAAGCCAGGAGATCCGGCAAATTACATGATCCGGACAATGCCGCCGGATGGCCTCTTCACCGGCAAGTTTGCTTTTGCCGTAAACATTGCGCGGGCCCACCGGGTCAAATTCATTGTACGGCCGATCCAGATTGCCCTCAAAAACGTAATCTGTGGATATGGCAATAAGTCTCACTCCCTGCCGGAAACAGGCCGAAGCCACATTAGCCGACCCCAGCGCGTTTACTGCGTAAGCCAGATCCACCATTTTTTCACAATCATCCACCCTGGTCATCGCCGCCAGATGAATTACCGCGTCCGGCTTTTTTTCCGCCAGAAAACGGTCAAATCCGGCGGCATCGGTAATATCGCACTCCGGCAGATCACATACCGCAAATTCAAATTCACCGGCAAGATGACGGCGCAGTGAACGCCCCAGCATGCCGTTTCCACCGGTAAGCAAAACTTTCAACATCTTAAATATCCTCCGATTTTTTCTCCGCCATCTCCGATATGGTACTCCGGCATTTTCCGCCGTTAAACATCTGCAGACTCCGTCAACAGCCGGATTACAGAAAAGGTCTCCTGTTATCACATTTTCCTGTAATTTAAAAAAAGCTGTTCCGCCCCGCGGCAGATGCAAAGTATCAATATTTTAATCCCCGCCTCCAGCTTCATCACAGCACGATCAGAAAACCGCCGGACCGGAAATTATTTCTTTTCCACTTCAAACACACACCCGGGGGCAAAGAAATTGGGCATGAATTTCACTCTCTCCCCGCGTTCAGCGCAGATCGGTATCTCCCGGACAATCCGGATTGCCAGTTTATCGCAAAGTTCCCGGAAATCCAGAATCGTGCCGAAATGAATATTGGGTGTATTGTACCATTCGTAAGGAATTTCCCGGTTCTTGGGCATTTTGCCGCTTAACAGCAGCTGCATCCGGCAATGCCAGTGGCCGAAGTTGATAAAGCTGACCAGTCCGCGCCGCCCCACCCGGACAATTTCCCGCAGCAGTTCATCCGGACGGCGCAGTTCCTGAAGCGTACGGCTCAAAACCACATAGTCAAAGCTCCGGTCATCTGCAAAATCCAGGTGGCTGTTCAAATCGCCCTGAATAACCGGAACTCCATTGGCAATCGCCAGAGCCACCAGGTTGGGGTCAAATTCAATTCCCAGCGGCCGGATATTCTTCTCATCCCGCAAGTAGCGGAGAAAAGCTCCGTCGCCGCAGCCGAGATCCAGCACCCGGGCTCCGGGAACGATAGTCTTTCCGATTATAGACAAATCAAATCTTTTGCTCATATTTTTCACCACCCCGAACTGATGTTTTCAGGCTTTATTTACGCCTGAGTTTTCTCAATTTCCCCTCCATCCACGTGATCTTCCGCATTCCCGCTCCGGAACTTTCTCCGGATAAATTCAATTATTTCCGTCATGCCTGCCCCCCCGCAAAACGCGGCAAAAGGCAGTGCCGGCAGAAAATACCTCGGTACCGCAATCGGTCCGGGCAAAATCAGAAAATATTCCGCAAAAACCAGCGCGAAAAGCAGAAAAATCCACCCTTTCCGGAAATTCCATATCCAGACCAGAACCGCCGCCGCTCCTGCCGCCAGCAACATTGCACGCCACAACAGCAAAGGCAGTAAAAACATCACTCCTCCCCAGTTGCCGTTGAAATAATGTTTTGCCGCGGCAAACACCCCCTCTTTCTGCAACACTGCCAGCGTTCCCTTTCCGCCTATGGTCCACCCCATAATTTCCGTCAGAGCCGGAACGTCAGGCAGAAACAGATATATTTGCGACTTCAAATGCAAAATTGCATATTCTCCAGGATAACTTTTTATCAATTTTGCCAATTCCCGTTTCTGGTATGCCGTCCGTTCACCCGGGGAGGCAAAATTTTTATCTGCCACCTCTTTGATCAACCGCTGTTTTTCCGCCTCGTAATCAGTTGATTTTACTGCCGACAACAGCATGGCTCCATTCTGATGGTACATCGCTCCGGTATTGGTGTCAATGCAGAACCCGTACCCCAGCTGGAAATTTCTGACCATCCACGGCACCATCACCGCCAGAAACGCCAGCACCGACAACAGCGTGACCAACCAGGCCCGGTAACGGATAAAATACTTTTTCACCCCGGAAAACGGATTTTCCGCCGGGGATTTATCCGCTTCTTTTTTCAACAGCCCCACCGCCAGCACCGCCGCTGCGCCGGGCAGAAACCAGAACATTCCAATCGGGCGGATCAACGCTCCTACCCCGCCCAGCAAAAGAGCGGCAACCGCCCCGTACCATTTACTCAGCCCGTCACGGTAATATATGGAAAACAGCCACAACACCCCGGAAAACACCACCGTAAAAGGTAAATCACTTAATATCAATGGTGTATTTCCCAATTTTGTGGGGTCAAAAAGGAAGAATGCCGCCGCCCACAGCCCGGCATTTTCATTATCTGAAAAATTCCGTGCCGCAGCAAACACCATCGCTCCCGCCAGCGTGGACAAAAACGCCATCGCCGCGGCGAAACCTGCCGTTCCGCCGCACCCGATCAGCCGCAATCCTGCCAGGATTACCGGGAAACCCGGGGCGCGTTCACAGCCGTCTCCGCTGAAATACGCCCCCTGTTTCAAAATCCCCTCCACCGGAGCAAGATACCCGATCGAATCCGGCCGCTCCAGCGACGGGGCGCGCAATCCCAATCCCAGCTGAAGCAGAAATGCCGCCGTCAGCAGGATAATCAGAATGATCCATGTCCGCTTTTTCAGCAACGTTCCGCCAGATATTCGTAAATCCGGGCACTGAGACTGTTCTGATGTATCCGGATAATTTTCATTTCCCGCTCCACACTCTCCGGTGAATCCGAAGCATGCGCGGTATTTACCATCACATCGCTGCCGAAATCCCGGCGCACCGTTCCTCCCGGAGCTTTGCCCGGATCGGTCGGTCCCAGTACGGAACGGATTTTGGCAATGGCATCCTTGCCCTCGTAGATAAACACCAGGCACTTGGCCGCGCCCTGAGCACTTTTTTCCGCTTCGGTGCAGCTCTCCGGACGGCGGCCGGACATGAATTCAATCAACTGGGAAAACTGATCATCGGCAAAGGGTATTCCCACATTTTCCACCAGATGGCCGGCGGCTTCATCCGGAATTTTGATTTTAAAGGTTTCTTCCAGCATGGCGCGGGCCTTTTCCGCAATTTTCGGAGCCAATTTTTCCCGCAGGGCATCCTTCACCGGACCGTAGAAGGAAAGCGCGTCATTTACGCTCATACGGTGAACTTTGCACCCCACAATGCGCAGTCCGGTACGGCTGAGCATATCCATAATATTGCCGGGACGTGAAGAGGGATGACGCCAGTTGTCCGGCTTGATCATAACCAGGGTGCGTTCGCTGTTCGGCTCCGATCCGACAGTATTGTCCAGTATATTCGGCTGACTGCTGGCAAAATCAGCAAACTTTTTCAGTTTCATCAACGCCACCTCAGCAGTGGGCGGAGTCAATACCGCAGGCTCAAAATAACGGGTAATATCCGGATCGTCTTTATCCTCCACCAAATCAGCGTAGGTATCCCGGATGCTTTCACCATTGATGTCCTTGGGCGAACGGTGGGAAAAACGTCCCGCCACCTTGATCAGTTTGGCGCAGGCGTTTTCGCCGCGGAAAAGCAGCATTAAGGCCCGTTCTTTCTGACCGTCCTCCCGGGGAGGAAAATTCTCTCTTACATAATTACCCAGCAATTTAGCTATTTTTTCGGAATTTTCCCCCACGGTGGTCTCCAGCATTTCGGCGTATTCATCCGCCAATTCCTTGGAAAACGCCAGCATCTGGGCTCCGATAAACTCCAAATCCGTACGGGACATCAGACGGGCGATAATGCCGCCGGTCCGGGATTTCAGCAAACTGTAAGGGGTGATAATTAAATAAGATACTTCCACTGCCATTTTTTCTTTTTTTCCTTCCTTCTCTTCCGCCGGTTTCTGATATTTAAGCTGTTTCGTCACGCTTCCGTTTCCAACCTGAAAATCGCTCCGGGATTTAAAAAATATGTGCAATTAATATACTGCAATTTTACTCAATTTGCAAGATTTCGTGTATTCCTCTGCCGTTGATTTTCCGCATTTTGCCGAAACGTTTCTCCAGATTTGCCGTTTCCTCGCCTTTGCGGATGATAACAAAATCTCCCGGATTGAGTTTTTCCGCTTTATGCCGCGGCCCGTCAAAGACTATTTCCCACTTTCCCAGCCCGGCGTAAAGCAGACTCCACATGTCCGCGTCAAAGCTGGCATAAACTTGAAATTTCCCCTCCGGCAGCAGATACAATGTTCCGGCAGGATCAAACTCCTCCCGCAGGTAATAGGGGGCAAAATAATCATCTCCCCAGGCTCCTCCAGCACATTCAGATACGGCAATATTTACCGCCGGGATGTGCCAGAGAACGCCCCACAGCACAATTACTCCCCAAAATATTTTCCGGTGTTTTCTGACTGTCAGCACCATTTTTCTTGCGCTCAGCACCAGAATATACAACATAAGCAACTGCCAGGGGAAATAGGTTCTCGGAAACGGTGCTACCGCCCAGAATATGCCGAACAGCAACGGAAAAAGCCAGATTAAAACCCGTTCCCAACGGAATTTTCTCCATTTTCTCCAGTCCGGAAGTCTCAATCCCGCCAGCAGAAATCCTCCCGCCGGGAGTAGCATGATGTAGGCAGATAAAATTGCTTCAAAAGTGGAAGATGAACTCTCTTTCAACCGGCTTGCCGCCAGCAGCGACGGCCAGATCGGCAGATAAAAAACCAGAAATCCCAGCACCGCGCAAATGCCGTAAAGCAAAGTATCTTTAATTTTCCCCTCCCCGGCAAACAATGCCGTCGCGCCGAGAATAAACAGATTGGTCGGCATCACCCCGCAGCACAGCACCCCGGCGGCAAAAGCCATTGCCAGAAATACGATTTTCCGGCACTCCCGGTATCTTCCCAGCCCCATCCAGAACAGCAGTGCCAGAAATGCGCTTAACATATACCCCCGTATTGCAGTAGAGTAAATAAGAAACCCCATGCTCCAGGCGTAAAGCATCAGCACCGCTTTCATCAGCTGCCAGCCCCGGCGGAAACGGAAAAACCGCCACGCCAGCAGCAGCGTTCCCGCCCCGGCAAGCAGACTCAGCCCCCGGAGATAAAATTCACTTCCGGTCAGGCGGACAAACCAGTGAGCCAGAATGGTGTAAACAATATGATTATTGGGAATAAAGTAACTCCGGTAAATTTCCGCCCCGTCCGGCAGCAGAATAAAGTTGAACAAAGTCAACGCTTCATCAAACCACCAGGGGCGGAACAACCCCTCCGCCGCCGCGGCCGCGACACCGACAGCCGTCAGCAGGGCAAAGAGATCAAAACTTTTTCCGGAATTCTTCAAAAGTCCCCCGCGCGATATGAGTTCTTATCTCCCGCATCAGGTTGAGGAAATAATACAAATTATGGTAGGTCGCCATGCGGATCGCCTGAATTTCCCCCACATTGAACATGTGCCGGATATAAGCTTTGGTGTAATTCCGGCAGACATGACACTGACAGTTTTCATCAATCGGGGTAAAATCTTCCCGGTACTTGGCGGCTTTGACCGGTATGGTCTCACCGCCGGAAACAAACACACTGCCATGCCGCCCCAGCCGGGTGGGCATTACACAGTCAAACATATCCACCCCCCTGGCCACCGCTTCAACAATCTGCCGCGGTGTGCCTACCCCCATCAGGTAACGCGCTTTATCCTGCGGCAGTTCCGGGGCGGCGGCGTCAATCGCCTGAAGCATCAGCTCTTCGCTTTCACCCACCGACACTCCGCCGATGGCGTAACCGTCAAAATCCAGCGCGGTAATCTCCCGGGCGGCACGGCGGCGGAGTTCATCGTAAACCGATCCCTGAACAATGCCGAAACGCAGCTGTCCGTCATTCAAAGGCTGTTCCCGGGACATGGTTTCCCAGCGGGTGGTCAGTTTCAAAGACTTCTCCGCCTGTTCAAAAGTCGCCGGATAAGGAGTGCACTCGTCAAACGCCATTACAATATCCGAATCCAGTGTCTTCTGGATTGCCATGGATTCTTTCGGTCCGAGAAAGAACCGGCTCCCGTCAATATGGGAGGCAAAACGCACCCCGTCCGCCTCTACTTTACGCAGATTGTTCAGAGAAAACACCTGGAAACCGCCAGAATCGGTCAATATGGAGTGATTCCAGTTGGCAAAACGGTGCAGTCCGCCGGCCTTGGCCATAATCTCCATGCCCGGACGCAGAAAAAGATGATAGGTGTTTCCCAGTATAATCCTGGCTCCCAGCTCTTCCAGTTCCCGGGGTTCCATTGCCTTTACTCCGCCCCGGGTTCCCACCGGCATGAAAACCGGGGTTTCTATCCATCCCCGCCGGGTGCGCAGACGGCCGCAGCGCGCCTGACTGCTGCTGTCCCGGGCGGTTATTTCAAAAACTGAAGCCATTATTTTACCAGCATTCCTTCTGCCAGCAGTCCGGCATGTTTTTCCATTCCCAACGCCTTGAGCACGGCAAAGGCAAAGTCAAATGCAGCCCCCGGGCCGCGCCCGGTGACCACATTGCCGTCCTGAACCGCCGGAAGTTCCGACGGTTCAGCTCCGTATGCCGGAAAAAGGGATTTCTCCGGATAGGCAGTGAAACGTTTCCCCGCCAATATTCCATTGGCGTTCAGCACCAGCGGAGCGGCGCAGATGGCCGCCACAATTTTCCCGGCGGCAAAAGTATTTTTAACCATCATGGACACCGCCTCTGAATCCCGCAGATTGTAAGCTCCCGGCAGTCCTCCCGGCAGAATTACCGCATCAAATTCCTCCCCGTCCTCCAGTAAATCATTCAACAGCTTATCCGCAGTAATTTTTATTCCGTGTGATCCGGTAACCGTTTCACCGGACACCCCGGCCACAGTAACTTCCACCCCCGCCCGGCGCAATACATCAGTCGGCACGGAAAATTCGATTTCCTCAAACCCCTCCGCCAGCAATATAACCGCTTTTTTCTCTGACATTTTATCTCTTTCCTCTTTTACTTGAATTAAATACTTTCCTGTGTTATATTCAGAGATATACTATAACCGGGAAAGGCGTTTTTTGCAACTATGTTTGAAAGCAATCTGGATTTTTTCCTCCGTCATCTGAGTCTGGAACGGGCATTGTCCCGCAACACTGTCGCCGCCTACGGCAGCGATCTGGAAGACTTCTTCCACTATCTGAAAAGTCTCGGCATCTCCAGCCTTGACCGGGTTGACCGGGACACCATCATCGACTATCTGGGCGAAAAAAAGGATGCCGGAATGGAAAGCACCACTATTGCCCGGCGGCTGGTAACTATTAAACTGGCATTCCGTTTTTTCCTTGAAGAAGGGCTGGTAAAGGAAAATCCTGCCGCCATCATGGATTCGCCCCGGCTGTGGAAACTGTTGCCGGATTTTCTCTCGGCAGAAGAGGTTTCCCGGCTGCTTGAAGTCAATCCGCCCGATCCGGAAAATCCCCTGCTCTGCCGCAACCGGGCCATGCTGGAACTGCTTTATGCTTCCGGACTGCGGGTTTCCGAACTGGCAGATCTGCCGCTCTCTGCAATTTTATGGGAAGACTCCATGCTCCGGGTGGTGGGCAAAGGCTCCAAAACCCGCATGGTTCCCGCCGGGGAAATTGCATTGGATATACTTAAAATCTACCTTGAAGAAGCCCGGCCGCAGCTTTTAAAAAATCCCCGGGAAGCTCATGTTTTCCTCTCTAAAAACGGGCGGCGGCTGGATCGGGAACGCATCTGGGGTATTGTCCGGGATTCCGCCCTCGCCGCCGGGATCACCAAAAATGTGCACCCTCATACCCTGCGGCACAGTTTTGCCAGTCACCTGCTGGAAAACGGCGCGGATCTGCGGGTAATTCAGGAAATGCTCGGCCACGCGGATATTGCCACTACGGAAATTTACACCCATATTGATTCATCCCGGCTGGGAGCCATACACCGCAAATTCCACCCCCGGGGATAAGCCCGGCAGTAAAACCGGGGAACTTTATTTCCGGCGGCAGTAAAATTTTTCTCCGGGGCGTACCTCCCCGCCGGAAATCAGGTAGAGGGGAAAAACCAGAGAAAACAGCATAAATTCAAATCCCGCCGCCAGAATAATAATCTGCATCGGCAGGAAAAGCAGATAATCCATTTTTCCCGCCCCGATAAACTGCAAAAATCCCCATATCATCAATACCGCGCAAACGGCCAATGCCAATACCACTCCTGCAATCTGAATTGCCGCCGCCGCAACTCCGAAGTAACGCACATCCTTTGCCGCCAGACGCGCCAGCTGGAAAAATTCCGTCTCCGGTTTTTCCGCCGCCAGCCGTGCCAGCAGCAGATTAAGCCAGGCGGAAATCAAAGTTATCAGCAGCAGCAGCGGAATAACCCCGCCCCAGAAGAGGACGGCATTGCGGATATTTGCCATAGTAAAATACCTTGAAAGCCAGTCCGTTGCAAAAATAAAAGTCGCGGCAGTCAGAGAAAAAAAGAGAATATTTTTTCTTCTTTTCCAAGCCGGGCGGAGGGTATTTTTCCTGCCCAGCGCGGCCAGTTCCACCCGTACCGCCCCCCAGCCAAGCAGAAAGGAGAAAATCAGCAGAAAAACATATTCCAGCCCCCGTTCAGGGTACTTCAATGCCGCGGCAAAAAGCACTCCGCCGGGGATAAATGAGGCCAGCAGAAAATAAATCCCGTTTAAATAAACCCTGCCGCTCAGCCGGCTGCGGAAAAAAATCAGGGAGAAGACCGCAAATAAAGTATTCTTCACCGTCCTTCTCCCGATTTCATCCATTCTCTGCTGTGGATTGACTGCCGGTATGTATTATTTTCCGGCTTATCCGACTGTGGCACCGGAGGGGATATCACCATCCACAGTAAGAAGTTTAAGTTTGCCTTTGGTCTTGGCCGCCAGCAGCATGCCCTGAGATTCAATTCCTCTGATCTTTGCCGATTTAAGATTGCCGACGACAATGATGGTTTTGCCCACCATCTCCTCCGGAGTATAATACTGCGCCACTCCGGCAACCAGCTGACGGGTTTCACCGCCAAGCTCAATACGGAGTTTCAGGAGTTTATCTGCTCCCTCCACCTTTTCCGCCTCAAGAACTTTGGCTGTAACCAGCTTCACCCGGCCGAACTCCTCTATGTCAATAAGCTCAACCACATTTTCCGCCGCCGTTTTCACCGGGGCGGCGGCAGATTTCGCCGGAGCGTTTTTTTCCGGAGCTGCCGGTTCACTTTTTTCCGCCATCACCCGGGGGAAAAGTCCGGTAATGTCTGAAACCTTTTTCCCGCTCAGCACATCAGATTTGTCACTCAATGAGTCAATGGCATGATCCGCCAGATAATTTTCTCCCAGTCCCAGAGCGGAGGCAAGTTCGTCCATTTTGCCCGGCATCACCGGAGCCAGCAATACCGCCGCCCGGCGCAGTCCCTCTGCCGCAGTATGCAATACCATGGCAAGTTTCCCGGTTTCGCCCTTTTTCGCCAGGCTCCAGGGCGCGGTGCTTTCCAGATAACGGTTGGCGGAACGCACCGCTCCCATTACTGCGCCGATACCCTGATCCAGCTTCATTTCCGCCAGAGCGCGCTCCATTTCATCCCTGGCCCGGTCGAAATCCGCCAGCAGTGCCAGCGAAGCATCATCCATCGCACCGGCCTCCGGAATTACCGCACCGCAATTTTTGACAATCATTTTTATCACCCGGCTGGCCAGATTGCCCAGATCGTTGGCCAGGTCGCTGTTGTAACGCCGGACAAAGGCCTCCTCGGTAAAACTGGCATCCTGTCCCGGCGTCATTTCGGTCAGCAGGAAGTAGCGGAATGCATCCACTCCGTACTTTTCCGCCATCTGCATCGGGTCAACCACATTGCCAAGTGACTTACTCATTTTCTCCCGTCCGGTGAGCCACCAGCCGTGAGCAAAAATTGTTTTCGGCATCGGCAGATTCATTGCTTTAAGCATCGTCGGCCAGTAAACCGAATGGGTGGTCAGAATATCTTTGCCGATCAGGTGGTAAGAAGCCGGCCACCACTTTTTGAATTCCTCTTCATTCTGCAGATATCCCACCCCGGAAATATAGTTTATCAGGGCGTCAAACCAGACATAGCAGACGTAATCATGATCAAAAGGCAGTTCAATACCCCAGCTCAGGCGGGATTTCGGCCGGGAAATGCACAAATCCCCCAGACCCTTGCGCAAAAATCCCAACGTTTCATTGGCCCGGAACGCCGGCTGTATGAAGTCCGGATGAGTTTCAATATAATCAATCAGCCACTCCCGGTATTTGCTCATACGGAAGAAATAGTTTGACTCGACAATTTTCACCACTTCACGCCCGCACTCCGGACATTTTCCGTCCACCAGGTCTTTTTCGGTGAAGAAGCGTTCATCACCGACGCAATAGTGCCCCTCGTATTCATCACGGTAGATTTCGCCGCGGTCGTAAAGCTCCTGAAGCACCTGTGAAACCACTTTCTTATGGTAATCATAGGTGGTTCGGATGAATTTATCATTGGTTATGCCAAGTTTTTTCCAGAGTTCCTGAAAACGTACTACGGTCTCGTCACAATGAGACTGTTCGCTCATTTTCCGCGCCGCGGCCGCCTTCTGGACTTTCTGTCCATGTTCATCGGTACCGGTCAGGAAAAAGGTGGGGCGGCCGAGAGAACGTGAATAACGGCACATGACGTCAGCCAGAATAGTGGTATAGGCATGACCGATATGCGGTTTGTCATTCACATAGTAAATCGGCGTAGTGACATAAAAATTATCCATAATAAGTTGAAAACTCCGTAAAATATATGATTTTTTATGTAAATCTGATCTTTGTCAATCTCTGTATTTCCGGCGGCACCCCTTCCTCTCCGCCGCAAACCCGCCGGAACATCACACTTATATATGCCTCGGAACGGAAACTGGTTTATCCTGTCTTGTTTTCCGGCATTCCATCCACTGCTTCCGGCGGCCGCCGCCATCACTGCCGCGGGATTTAAATTACAGCATAAATTTTCCCGCCCGGCGGAGGCATAAGACCTATCCCCCCCGTCTCACCGGTGCTCACGAACATAAATTCCGGTTCCCGCATTCTCCCCGGCTTCAAACAGCACAAATCCCGGTCATCCCTCCCCAGGAAAAATTTTACTGTTCCGGTGTCGTTGACTTTTCTGCGTCATGGCTGTGATGACGTCTCATCCGGTGTTTTCCGCCGCCGGCAAGTCTTTTTGCCCTTCTGGCCTCGCGCAATGCCCGGTAACGCCTTACCGTTGAAAGCGCAACGAAATATCCCGGCACTGCCAGCAGCAGGGCAAAAAGCGTCCCCCCGGCAAAAAAAGACAGCGTCAGCTGCCACCCCAGCTCCATCAGCGCATGATAAGACTGCTCCTTGAGCAGAGACGATACCGCGTGTTTCACCTCAGCATAACGCAGCGGCTGAAAAATAAGGTAACTTCCAATCAGACACTGCACCGGATAAATGAAAAAAATCGTTACCTGATTGGTCACCAGGGTAAACAGACAGGACAATACTTTTGATGCCTTGAGCAGCAATGCCAGCGGTATTGCCACTGCCAGCTGGAGCCCGAAAGGTATTATCAACCCCACCGCCAGCCCGATCGCCACTCCCCGGGCGATGGACTCCGGCGTCCCCGGTTGACGGATAACTTTGAAATAAAAGTATTTCCAAAAATTTTTAGAAAAAATATTGGGTATTTTCATTGATATATCTGCTCCTTCGCCGTTATCCGCTTCCGCCGGTTTTGGGGTTATGTTAAATCGTCAGGGCTTGAGTTTGAAAGCCTTGACCAGGTCTTTTACTTCCGCATCGGTTATCGGTTTGAGACCGCCGAGGGTATGGGCGTAAATCGCCGCCTTGGCACTGTACTCAGCCACTTCCATACGGTCGTAGGCTTCCAACAGGGTTTTGCCGCTGCTGACCATACAGTCGTTCTTGATCAGAACCACCGGATAACGCGGAGAAACCAGTTTTGCCACCTTGTCCAAATCATGATAGTGGGTGCCGAACTCCAGACTGGGCACTTCGCGAAGCATTATGTAGCACTCCGGAATCAAACGGGTGTCAAACACCTCATTTGCCACGCCGAATGCCATCATATTCGGAGCATGGGAAATAATCAGTGAATTGATCTCCGGCTGGGCATCAAAAATCGCCTTGAAGAACCAGGCCGCCCGGCTGAGCGGTTTGCCTCTTTCATAGCGGAAACCATTGACATAGATCAGGTCATCGCTTTCCAGCCGGTCGCGGTCCAGCCCGTAGGGAGTGATGACAAAGCTCTCTTTGTCCACCCGCACCGCAAAAGTACCCTCGGTACTGGTAAAGAGCTGTTTCCGGTAGGCGCGCTGAATAAGTTCGCACATTTTCCGGCGCAGATCTTTTTCCACACTGGAGCACTCATCCCGGTCGAATTCCTTGAATTTCCCGTTCTGGCTGGCCAGATTGTAGTCAATCTGAGCGTCGGTAAGGTAGTGGGGCGTGCCGAGCTGATGTGCCTTGTTGATCAACCGGGCGCAGAAATCCAGAGTTTCAAACCGCTGGAAAGCATTGAGCAGACTGTCTCCGCCGGTCACTACGCCGTGGTTTTCCAGCAGTACAGTATAGTGTCCTTCGGCAAAAACCTTGGCAATATTCTTTCCCAGAGCCTCGCTGCCGGGAACATCATAGGGCGCATAACCTACCGCGCCGCAGACCTTTCTTGCCGCCGGAAGCACAGAGGTATTGGGTATTTTACCCACGGTGCTGAAAGAAACCAGCGCCGGCGGGTGGGCATGCAGCACCGCCTTGAAATCAGGACGGCACTGATAGATAGCACGGTGGAATGGAAACTCTGAAGACGGCTTGTGAATTCCGACAACTGATCCGTCTTTCTTAACGCATACAATATCCTCGCGGCGGAGAGTTCCCTTGTCAATTCCGCCGGGGCTTATCCACATGTCTCCATTGTCATCAAGAATGGAGAGGTTACCCCCTGACGTAGTGGTCATGCCGTAACCGTAAATACGCTGCATGATCTCCACGATCTGATCGCTGGGATGGACATAAGTTTGACTTTTCATGATATTCCAACCTTTC
>CASECL010000286.1 GCA_949286445.1 uncultured bacterium
ATGGCCATAATACTGTCAACCGCGGCGGGATCCACTTTGTCCGGAAGTTTGTAGTTGCCGATATCCATAGGAGCATTAAAATCCGGCTCAACTTTTTGAACCTGAACATTTTTAGGTATATCAATCACCACCGGCCCCGGCCGTCCGGTCGCCGCAAGATAGAAAGCGGCTTTCACCACTGATGGTATTTCGGCGGCATCCAGCACCAGAAAACTGTGCTTGACAATCATCCGGGTCATGCCGATCATGTCAACTTCCTGAAAAAAATTCTTGCCAATCATCGCACTCGGTACCTGACCGGTAATAAAGACCGTCGGAACTGAATCCATGTAGGCATCGGCAATTCCGCTCACCAGATTGGTTGCTCCAGGCCCGCTGGTAGCCATGCAGACGCCGACTTTGCCGGTTGCCCGGGCATAGCCACCAGCAGCAAACGCACCGCCCTGTTCATGCCGGGGAAGTATCACCCGTATCTTGGACTTGGTCAATGCCTGGTGATGTTCAATTGCCTGCCCGCCGGGATAGGCAAAAACCAATTCAACACCGCATTTTTCCAATGATTTTATCAGTATTTCACTGCCTTTCATCAAACTCATTTTTCTCTCCAGAATATATTAAAAAATTGCTTTCTTTTCTTCATCGCACTGCACCGGATTTACGCTCTTCTCCGGAAAATCCCCAAATCACTCATTGTTTTACGAACCCATGCCGGGCGATTTGCAGACTTACTGAACCGGAAAACAGCCGGAATCCTTCCTGCCCCTGCCCGCTGGTGTTCCAGGAAAATGCTTTTTTCTCCGCATATCGGCCGGAAACATTCAGCAAACAAAAGGATGCTCCATTCCGCCGGTTTGTTCTGCCGTCAAAAATCTTATCCGCGTACCGTGAAGCGGAGGCTATTGCTCCGGCAACAGCACACCGCGCCACCCCGTACTGTATCTTTCAAATTGCAAAATGTCATAAAAGATCCACCATTGCATTGTATTTATCCACGATATTCTGAAAAATATAATCTCATAAGTGCTATTTTTCAAGTTTTTTATTTGTAAAAATGCAGATAAGGATGTATTTTATATACATTATGAATAAAAACAATCCATTACACATAGAAATACTCGACACCACTTTGAGAGACGGCGAGCAGACTCCCGGAGTGGCGTTCACTCCGTTGGAAAAACTTGAAATCGCCCGCATACTGCTGGGATCGGTAAAAGTTGACCGCATGGAAATAACTTCTGCCCGGGTTTCCGAGGGGGAGAGTCTGGCGGTGCGCGAACTTCTCGGCTGGGCGGAAAACCGTTCCTACCTCGACGCCATGGAAATTCTCGGCTTCATCGATGGCGGTAAATCCATTGACTGGATAAAAAATCAGGGCGGCCGGGTCATTAACCTGCTGGCCAAAGGGTCCGAACGTCATTGCCGGATTCAGCTGCGTAAAACTCCGGAACAGCATTTCAGCGACGTGGCCAGAGAAATCGAACTTGCCGACAAGGCCGGACTCCGGGTAAATCTTTACCTTGAAGACTGGTCAAACGGCATGAAGAGTTCATTTGAATACGTTTACGCCATGATCAAGCGTCTGAAAGACCTCCCGGTGGAGCGTTTCATGCTGCCGGATACTCTGGGGATTCTGACGCCATGGGAAGTAAGCCGGTACTTTGACTGGATGTATAACGCGTTTCCGGGACTCAGATTTGATTTTCACGGCCATAATGACTACGCATTGGTCACGGCGAACAGTCTTGCCGCGGCCAGAGCCGGAGTAAACGGTATTCACTGTACCATCAATGGCCTGGGAGAACGTACCGGAAATCAGCCGCTGGCTCCATTTGTGGTAGCTCTTCATGACCATACCAACCGGGTAACCCGGGTGGCAGAACGCTATTTGCAGCGCGCCTCGGAACTGGTGCAGAATCTTTCCGGCAAACGCTGTGCCTGGAATGCTCCGGTAGTGGGAGCTGATGTTTTTACCCAGACCTGCGGGGTTCATGCCGACGGGGATAAAAAAGGCAACCTTTATGCCAATGCCATTCTGCCGGAACGGTTCGGACGCAAACGTTTTTACGCGCTGGGAAAACTTTCCGGCAAGGCTTCGATTGATAAAAATCTGGAGGAACTCGGTGTTGAACTGGATGCAAATCTGCGCGCCAAGCTGCTGGCGGAAGTAGTGCGGCTGGGCGATCGCAAAAAAACTGTTTCTCCGGCAGATTTGCCGTTTATCATCAACAGCGTTATGGACTCCCATCTGCAGCGGAGACTGCGGATTATTGACTATCATGTGGTAACTCGGTTGAATAAACCGCCCCGGGCGGAAGTTTCGGTAGAACTTGACGGTGTTGTTTCAAGCGGCAGTGCCACCGGTGACGGCGGTTATGATGCCTTTGTCCGGGCGTTGAGAAAAATTCTTAAGTCCCGCAATCTGACGCTTCCGCGCCTGGCGGATTACGAAGTGCGCATTCCGCCGGGGGGCAAAACTGACGCGCTGGTGGAAACTACCATCACCTGGGAAAGCGGCAGCGGAGCCAAGGCCAAACGGATTGTCACCACCGGAGTGGATACGGATCAGCTTACCGCGGCAGTAGTGGCCACGGAAAAGATGCTGAATTTGCTTTTGAAGTAATTCCTGTTTTTTTGCCGGGGCATAAAAAGAGTGGTTCTTTTTTGCCCCGCGCACAGTAAAAAAAGCGGGAGTTTTTTGATACAGATATTACGGAATACAACGGGATGAAAGCAGAACTTTTTCTGGCATTGCGCTATTTACAG
>CASECL010000287.1 GCA_949286445.1 uncultured bacterium
CCCGGAGTTTTTCATAGAGACGGAAAAGCTCTTCCCCCAGAAATTCCGGCAGTTTGCCGGGAGAACGGAAACGCAGATATTCGCTGTCGCTGTGTTCAGAATAGAGCAATTTAACTTCATTGAAAAAACTTTCCACTGCTTCGTGGGCTTTTTTTACCGCTTTTCTGGCTTCCAGATAATCATCTCCCTCCAGCAGCAGCAGTCCTCTGGCATTTGATGGATTGTAAAGCCGGTTCAGACTTCCCCGCAATCCGGCATGGGAAATATGCAGCCCCAGGTGTTCCGCAGCATTGTTTTCCAGCGTGTGTGCTTCGTCAATCACCGCCACCCGGTAATCCGGAAGCAGACCGCTTTCAGTAGCGTCTCCCTCCAGTTTCATCCGCAGATCAGTAAAAAACAATGCGTGATTGGCTATAATAATATCCGCATTTTCCCACTCTTTTCTGGCCCGGAAATAAAAACAGCTGGAGTAATACTGGCATTTCGGTCCGGCGCAATTTAAACTTTCCCCGCAAACCAGGCCCCAGAGAGATTCATCCAGCCGGAAATCCATTCCGTCACGCTCTCCGGCGCATTCTTTGTCAGACGCATACAATTCGAGTTTTTTCAATTCTCTTGCCAGCAGTTCATCCGGCAGAATTTTATCCCGTTCCTCTCCGGAAAGCAGTGACAGCCGCCGCCGGCAAATGTAATTGCTTCTGCCCTTTGCCAAAGCTGATTTAAATTTTATTCCAGTGGCGGCGGCAAGAAACGGCAGGTCTTTTTCAAAGAGCTGTTCCTGCAAATTAATGGTCTCTGTACTTACCAGAGAACGTACTTTAAGTGTTCCGGCAAGCCGGATCAACGGAAGCAGATAAGCAAAACTTTTTCCCACTCCGGTAGGTGCTTCCACACAGAGATTTTCCCCTTTGACCAGACTTTCCGCCACGGCCCGCGACATTTCCAGCTGCTGGGGACGGAATTCATACGCCCGGACACCAGTGATTACTGCACGCGAAAGTTCTCCGCCGGGCAGGAAAAACTTCTCCACCCAGTTCACAAAATCTTTTTCCGCCCGCACCCGGCGAAGTTCCGGTGCCAGAGACAATGAACCGGCTCCGGAATTCGCTTCAGAAAGTTCTTCCCGTTTCCCGGAGTCAGCTTGTCCGTGCGGCGGGGATGAATAATTATTGCCGGAATCCGCTGTCATTGGTAAAGGGTAACGTCTTTTACACCGGCATCTTCAAAACCCTTTTTGCGCAGTGCGCAGCTCGGGCAGATACCGCATGCCCGCCCGTTTGAGTCCGGATTGTAACAGCTTACCGTAAGCGAGTAATCCACTCCGAGACGGCATCCCTCCCGGATGATTTCTGCTTTGTTCCAATGCTGCAGCGGGGTATGAATGGTGAACTTCCAATCTTCATCTGCCGCCCTGGTTCCCAGATTGGCAGTCTTTTCAAAGGAACGGATGAACTCCTCACGGCAATCAGGATAGCCGGAATAATCCACGCTGTTCACTCCGATAAAAATATCCCGGCAGTCGATTGCTTCCGCCCAGGCCGAAGCCACAGCGAGAAAAACCAGATTTCTGGCGGGAACATAAGTTATCGGAATACAGTTTGCGCTTTCTTCCGCGGTAGGCACGGCCAGATTATCATCAGTTAAAGCAGAACCACCCCACTGCCGCATATCCATCGGCATAATAATATGGCGTGTCACTCCGGCTGCCGCGGCGATTTTCCGTGCCGAAGCAAGTTCACAGCGATGCCGCTGACCGTAGTCAAAAGACAGCGCGTAACATTCAAAACCCTGACTTTGGGCGATGGCCAGACAGGTGGCGGAGTCCAAGCCGCCGGAAAGAAGAATAACTGCTTTCTTTTTACACATGACAATAACCTTTACTCCCATTCTCCTCCGGGGGAGGGGAAATTATAACTCGTTTACCTTGAAGTTGCCGCACATTAAATCATTTGCGGATATCGAAAGTGTTTTCCGGCTTGAAAAATACCTGACTTAGATACTGTTTTTCAAGTACATTGTCTAAACACCGGCAAAACCTGCTCCAAACGTCGATTTTACGGCGGATAAAAAAACTACACCCCGCGCTGTTCCGGCGGCCAGATAAATTTGTGCAGCTGGAGCTGAAAACGAACCGGAAGACGGTCTTCAAGCATCCACTTTACCACATTTTCAGGTTTTACCATTCCGAAAACCGTGCTGAAAAGGAGGTTGTCCACTTTTTCATGCAAGCGGTGTTTTTCAATTATCTTTTTGGCAAAAAGGTAATCTTCTCTGCCGCCCAGGACAAATTTTATCTGATCATGCCGTGCTAAAAGCCCGTAATTTTCCGTCAGCATCCGGGATGATTCCCCGCTGGACGGGCATTTGCAATCAATTATTTTCACCGTTTTCTCCGGAACATCGGCAATAGATATACTGCCGTTGGTCTCCAGTAGAACAGTAAAACCCTTTTCCAGCAAGCTGGAGATGAGCAAAATAGAGTCATCTTGCAAAAGTGGTTCACCGCCAGTTACTTCCACTAATTTAACTCCGGAGTTTTCCGCCCGTTTCACCAGCTCCGCCGCCGTAACGCTTCCGGTTGCCGCATCGGACTCACGGGAATACACCGTGTCACACCAGGAACAACGCAAATTACAGCCGGCCAGACGGATAAAAAAACACGGCAGACCGGCGTAAGTCGATTCTCCCTGTATGCTGACAAAGGTTTCACATACTTTGAGCAAAGTATTCTCACTCCTCAAAATAACTGGCAAGTGAATTTTCCGATTCTCCGATGGAGACCCGGTGAACTTTCACATTGTCATCCTGAAACTCTTTCTTCAATTCGTTGTAAATCACCATCGCCAGCACTTCGCTGGTGGGATTGATATCGGCGAATCTGGGATTGTCTGATAAATTGGTGTGGTCAAATTCACCGATAAGTTTATCCACCGCTCCTTTAAGCCGGACAAAATCAACTGCGATACCGTTGCTGTCCAGATTTTTCGCCCGGAGAACCGCATACACTGAATAGTTGTGGCCGTGCAGATTAACGCACGGGCCATTGTAATTCTTTAATGCGTGAGCCGCGGAAAATGAACGTTTTATCTCAATTTCAAACATATTATTACAGACAGCTGTTGATCATTTCCAGTATTTTTGCCTTGCTCTGCACTCCGGAAGCATTGGAGACAATTTCACCATCCTTGAAGACGAAAAGTGCCGGAATGGTGGTAACCATAAATCTGGCGGCCAGTTCACGGTTGTCATCCACATTAACTTTGGCTACGGTCGCTTTGCCTTCCATTTCTGCGGCGACCTGCTCGATCACCGGCATAAGCATTTTGCAGGGACCGCACCAGGTGGCCCAGAAATCCACCAGTGTAACACCTTTGGCTACTGTGGCATCAAAATTGGACGAGTTAAGCTCTTTCATAGTTAAATTATCCTCAAAGTTTTTGGTTTTTTATAAAGAATTATTGACTTTTATTGCGGATAAACAAGTTCCCCCCCGGAAGTCTGATTGCATCCTCCATCCGGGCATCACCCGATCCGTCCATACAAAATAACACGTTTTTTGCAAAAATCAATTGAAAAAGATAACAAAATGTGTTATTTTAACACCGTGTTTGGATAATGTTTTCCTAACTTTGGAGAAAGATAATGAAATTTATTTACATCGACAAAAACGGCGAAACTCACGGTCCGGCGGATCAGGTTCAGGTGGAAAGAGCCATTGCCGCCGGGCTGATCGACCGGAACTCTGCCTTGCGCAATGCCATGCTGGGGGAATTCCGTACTGTCGGAGAATTTAAATGTTTTGAAAAAGCTCTGATCGCCGCCGGTCAGGCAGAAGGAAAGGATGGCGAAGGGGAGGGAGGGAAGAAATCCGCGTCCGGAATATGGGCTTCCCTCATGGAATGCAGCAGAAAAAACAGTGATGTCAGCAGCGCATTCAGCCGGGAATATTTACCCAAGGCAGCACCGTTTTTCACCCGTCTGCTGGCTGCTTTTACCGATTTTATCCTGCTGGGAATTATCGGTGTTGTTCTGCTGCTTCTGCTGCCGAGAACAGCAGGGAACGTTTCGCTGGTGTGTACACTTATGCTGATAGCAGCGTTCTTCTATTACAGCATATCTCTTTCGGTGTATGCCCAAACCATCGGAATGTATTACTGGGGGATTTTCCTGGCTCGGAAAGACTTGGAAGAAGCCTATTTCCTCCGTTGTTTCTTTTATACTTATCTCTGGATGATTACATTTCCTTTGCTGATTATCTGTTTCCCTTTTTTCAAGCGCAATCTGGCAGAACTGCTGACTGGAACCCGGGTTATTTGCGTTTACGGAGCGGCAAGGGCAATTTGACCGCCGGGGTTTTTCGTAACTGTTGCTGATGGTTGTCAAAGTCTGCGAGTTTTTAAATAAAATGCAGCGTGGTTGATTTTCATCTTCAGGTTATTGACAGAATAAAACGGTGTCCGGTTCGAATATCTGAATGAAAAAAATCAAAAAAATATTCTGCCTTACTTGAAAAAACAGAGATCTCGTTGTACATTAAGCAGGTAAGTATGTGATACCATCCGGCGGCCGGTTTTTTCAGGAGTGCCTGATTTTAAGGGTGCCTGATTTTAGGTGGGGCTGATTTTCAGAGGTGCCTGATTTTAAGGGTGCCTGATTTTAAGGGTGCGGCTTTTCAGATAGGCGTTTTTTTGCGGAGTGGCCGATTTTTAAGTGGAATCGGTTTGGGCGAGAAGGCGGGGTTACTTGGGAAAATGGCAACGCATGGCTTGTTCACGCTGGGTAATCCGGATGTGTTGCGGCGGAAAGAAAAACTCTGTTTTGCGTAATTGACTGGTGTGGATTGCTGAATATAGTTGTTCTCCTGGTGCAGAGAACGTATTTTTCTGAAATAACAATGTTTAAAGTCGGCGGCTGAAATATTTCGGTTGCCATGTTTTCCCGGCACAGTGAATATGTCACTGTGGGGGGGATGGCGTTTTTACCGCATGGCGGTGTTTTCTGCCGAATTGGTGCAGATTGTTTTCACCGCGGTGGTGGCAGAAGTAATTTTTTTTAAAAATAAATGTGAAGGAATCGCAAAAAATGACAAAACGTGACTTGGTGGTCAAGATTGCAAAAGAAACTGGTTTTATTCAAAGTGATCTGGCCGAGGTCATTCAGCTGACTCTCGATAATATCGCCGCAGAATTGATGGCGGGCAGAAGCATAGAATTGCGCAATTTCGGCGTATTCGAAATAAAAGTACGCAAGAGCCGCAAGGGACGCAACCCCAATCAGCCTGCCAATGAAGTGATTATCCCTGAACGCGCGGTAGTGAAGTTCCGCGCCGGCAAGGAGCTCAAGGAAGCGGTCGAAAAACTTGATCCCAAAATGTTCAAGTAAAACCGGAGACGGTTGCTACGGAACGGGAACGTATATAATACATCACGCCTGACGGAAAAATTCGTCCGGCGTGGTTTGTTTTGTGACAGACGGGTGATTTTTAATAAAATACAGGATTTTTAATATGGCTGATTTCGCGCCGCCTCCGGGGACTTCGGATATTTCCGGGGCAGAGGCAAAAACTTTCCGGTGGCTGGAGAATACCGCGGCAAAAGTTTTCTCCGCATACAATTACCGTGAACTGCGTACTCCGATTTTTGAGTACACTGAGGTTTTCACCAAGGGGCTCGGAGATGATACCGAAGTGGTCCAGAAGGAAATGTATACTTTCCTGGATCGCGGCGGCAGGAGTTTGACTTTACGTCCGGAAGGTACTGCCGGAGTAATGCGTTCATTGATGAATACCGGAGTATTGAATGGCGTGGAAGAACGGGTTTATTACATGTGGCCGATGTTCCGCGGCGAACGGCCATCCGCCGGAAGAAAGCGTCAGTTTCACCAGATCGGCGTGGAAAATGTCGGACGGGTGGCTCCGGAACTTGACGGCGAATGTATCGCCATGCTGATGAATTTTATTGAGAGCATCGGTATTGAAGGAGCATCACTGAAAATAAACACCCGCGGGCTGTCTTCCGACCGTCCGGCGGCGGCGGAGCTGCTGCGTAATTATTTCGCCGGGCATCTGGATGAAATGTGTCCGGATTGCCGGGAGCGTTTCAATCGCAATATATGGCGCATACTTGACTGCAAGCAGCCGGCATGCCGGGCGATAGTGGATGCGTCCCCTGATTACACTGGAGCATTTTCTCCGGAGTCAAGAGCGTATTTTGACAAGGTCTGCCAGACACTGGAGGACTTGAATGTGCCGTTTACGATTGACAGAACCCTGGTAAGGGGGCTGGATTATTATGTTCATACGGTATTTGAACTTACCCACTCTGCCGGTCTCGGCGCGCAGAATGCGATCGCCGGAGGCGGAAGATATGAACTCTTTCTGCCCGGTGAAAACCGTCCGGTTCGCGGAGTCGGGTTTGCCGCCGGAGTTGAGCGTCTGCTGCTTACCCGCGAGGCTCTCGGAGCAAAAAACGAAGGCGGGGAAAAAGAAAAAATAGTATTTCTCATCGGTCTGGGAGAAAAGGCAAGACGGGAGAATATGAAGCTGGCGGAAAAATTGCGCCGTAAAGGAGTGATAACCGCTTTGGAGGTGGAGGATAAATCCTTTAAATCACAAATGCGTTCCGCCAACCGAGTTGGAGCCGCGGAGGCTTTGATCCGCGGCGATTCCGAGCTGGAAAAGGGTATAGTTATTGTCAAAGATATGTCAAACGGTGAACAAAAAGAAATTCATCCGGAGGAGTATATTTTATCATGTTGAAGAAGAAAAATCTGATTTTTGTCGGGGCTCCCGGAGCCGGTAAAGGTACGTTTTCTGCAATTCTGCTGGAAAAGCATCCTTTGGCACATATCTCAACCGGAGATATTCTGCGCAATGAAATTAAAAATGACACCCCCCTCGGCCGTGAAGCCGCGGTGCTGATGAAAGAGGGTAAACTTGTGCCGGATGAAATTGTCGCCGGTATGGTGAAAAAACGCCTGGCGGAAAAAGATTGCGAAAACGGTTTTATTCTTGACGGTTTCCCCCGTACGGTAAAACAGGCCGAACTGTTGGAAGAGGCGTTGAAAGAACTTGGCCGCAAGCTTGATGCGGTTATTTATTTCAAGGTGCCGGATGAAACACTGCTGCAGCGGCTCACTGCCCGTCAGAACTGCAAAAAATGCGGTGCTATTTTCAATAAGCTTTTTATGCCGTCCAAAAAGGAAAATGTCTGTGATCATTGCGGCGGAGAACTTTTCCAGCGTCCGGATGACTCGCTGGAGACTGCGAAATCCCGTTTGGAAGTGTTTTACAAACAGACCAGCCCGCTGATCGAATATTATGACGGCAAAAGTTTGCTTATGTCAATAACTGAGCTGGACAAGGATAAAATCACCGCCCAACTCTTCGCTGAACTTGAATAATTCCGGAAAGGATACGGTGCCTGTAATATGTCGGCAGCATGTGTCATTCATACTCCGGAGGAAATAAAAAAAATACGCCGGGCCTGCGCTCTTACTGCACAGGTTCGTGACGCGTTGGCAAAGGAATGCCGGGCCGGAATGAGTACCCGGGAAGTGGATATGCTGGCGGGGGTGCTTATCGCTGAAACCGGCGGGAGGAGCGCATTCCGCAATTACCACGGTTATCCGGGAGAAATTTGCATTTCGGTCAACGATGAAGTGGTTCACGGGATTGGCCGGGATGACCGGATATTGCAGGAGACGGATATTGTCAGTCTCGATCTCGGCGTGGCCATTGACGGCGCGGTGGGAGATACTGCGATAACTTTGACTTTGGGGGCTGAACCGTCAGCAGATGTTAAACGTTTGCTGGAGGGAACCCGGCGTGCGCTGGAAAGGGGAATCGCCGCCGCAGTATGCGGCAATTACATAAGAGACATCAGCCGGGCAGTGGAAGAGGTCGCCCGGGAATACCGTCTCGGCGTGGTGCGCGATCTGGTCGGTCACGGGGTGGGTACAAGATTGCATGAACCGCCAGAAGTACCGAATTTTGTCTGCCCCGGCAAAGGACCCCGGCTGGTGCCGGGAATGGTGTTGGCCGTGGAACCCATGTTCAACCTGGGGACCTTCCGGGTTACCACAGACAGGGTTGACGGCTGGACGGTAAGGACTTGCGACCATAAGTGGTCGGCTCATTTCGAACATTCAATTCTTATAACAGAAAATAAACCGGAGATTTTAACGTGGCAAAAGACGACGTAATCCGGGTGGAGGGTATTGTCAGGGAACTGCTGCCCAACACCATGTTCAAGGTGGAGTTGCCCACCGGACACCTGATCAATGCGCATATCAGTGGAAAAATGCGCCTCAACTTTATCCGTATTCTCCCCGGCGACGCCGTTACGCTGGAAATGTCCCCTTATGATTTGACCAAGGGGCGGATCGTTTTCCGGAAAAAATAGTTTTTTACAATATAATCACACATTACAAGCAAGGGTGTATGTCATGAAAGTACTGGTACTTAATGCCGGAAGTTCCTCAATGAAGTTCACGTTGTTCTCCATGGCCAATGAGACGGTTATGGCCAAAGGACTGGTTGAACGGCTGGGAACAAGTTCCCCCAATTTGATTTACAAGCGTCCGGATGGATACAAATTTGAAGCGGTTATGCCGATTGCCAATCATGTTGAAGCGTTCAAACGCATTTGCGAACGGCTGACTGATCCCAAGGACGGGGTGATAAAGGATCTTTCTGAAATCGTCGCCATCGGCCACCGGGTGCTGCACGGCGGAGAAAAAATTACCGCTCCGGTCAAAGTGGATGCTAAAATAAAAGAGGTTATCCGGGAGTGTATCCCCCTTGGTCCGCTGCATAACCCTGCTAATCTGGCCGGCATTGAAGCCTGTGAAGAGCTTCTGCCGGGAAAGGTGAATGTGGCTGTGTTTGATACTGAATTCCATCAGACCATGCCCCCGGAAGCTTATCTGTACGCCATTCCGTATGAATATTATGAAAAATACGGCATCCGTAAATACGGTTTCCATGGTACCAGTCACCGCTATGTGGCGATGGCTACCGCTAAATTTCTCAACCTGGAGGAAAAAGACGCCGATCTTATTACCTGCCACCTGGGCAATGGCTGCAGTATGGCGGCAATAAAAGGAGGAAAAGTCATTGATACGAGTATGGGACTTACTCCGCTTGAAGGGTTGGTAATGGGAACCCGTTCCGGAGATATTGATCCTGCCGCGGTGCTGCGTATCGCCGAACTCGGCATGAGTCCCCGTGAAGTTGATACCATGCTCAATAAAAAATCCGGTATCCTCGGAATTAGCGGTATTGGCTCCAGCGATATGCGGGATATGCTGGATGCGGCGGAAAAAGGCAATGAACGCGCCCGGCTGGCAATCAAAATGTTTGTCCGCCGGGTAGTGAAGTACATCGGTTCATATTATGTGCTTATCGGCGGAGTCAAGGCGATTGCTTTCACCGGCGGGGTAGGGGAATTCTCCCGGCCGATCCGCAAGATGATCGTGGACGGCATTGCCGCGCTCGGCGTTAAAATTGATGAAAAACGCAATGAGGAATGTTTCGGCAAAGCCGGCATCATTTCCACCGATGATTCCAAATTCAAACTGGTGGTTATGCCGACCGATGAAGAACTGATGATCGCGCGTCAGACTGTGGCGCAGATCAAGTAATTACCGGGCAGAACAAAACTCTTTTCAGAAAATCAGAAAGGAACAGAAGAAAATGTCTGCGATTGAATTGTTCGAAAAGCGGGCCAAAGCCGCCGCTAAAGTTATCGTGCTTCCTGAAGGCATGGATCCCCGTGTCGTTGCCGCCGCCAATAAAGCGGTAGCTAACGGCATTGTTAAAAAAGCTATTGTGCTTGGCAGCGAAGATGAGCTGAATAAAGCCTGCGCTGAAGCCGGAGTGACGGAACGTCTGTTTGAAAGCGTTGATTACCTCAACAGCCCGCTTCAGGCGGATTTTGCCGGGGAATTTTTCAAAATGCGCGAAGCCAAGGGCATGACACCGGAAAAGGCCGCCGCCACGATGAAAAACCGGATTTATTTCGGCGCGATGATGACACGCCGCGGTATTGCTGACGGTCTGGTCGCCGGAAGTATTGCTTCCACCGCGGATATGCTGCGGGCGGCTTTCCACTGCATCGGCACCCGCAAGGGTATGAAAATAGCCAGCAGTTTCTTTGTTATGGACTTGCCCCGTCCCACGGCGGCGGGAGAAAATATGCTGGTCTTTGCCGACTGCGCGGTAAATCCCAATCCGGATGCGGCTCAGTTGTGCGACATTGCCGCCGCGACAGCGGAGAGTTATCACGCTTTGTTCGGAAAAACTCCGAAGCTGGCTTTCCTCTCCTTCTCCAGCAAAGGCAGTGCAGATCATGAAATTCTGAATAAGATAAAGGAAGCTGCACAGCTCTTCAAAGCAAGAGTTGAAGCTGAAAAGCTGGATGTTATCTGTGATGGTGAACTCCAGGCCGATGCGGCTCTGGTTCCCAAGGTCGCCGCCTCAAAAGCTCCGGACAGCCCGCTGAAAGGTGCGGCCAATGTATTGATATTCCCGGACCTCAATGCCGGAAATATCTCATACAAACTGGTGCAGCGTCTCGCCGGAGCTGATGCCTACGGGCCGGTGCTTCAGGGCTTGGCCAAGCCGCTGAATGACCTTTCCCGCGGCTGCTCTGCTGATGACATTTATGGCCAGATAGCAATAACTGCATGTCAGTGTTAATATTGTAAAGACGGCGTTTCCCGGTGAGTAATGACGGAGGGAAACGCATTTTTTTCAAGTTTGGAACCCCGGAGAGATTATGGAACCTATAATTCAGTTTAAAGACAACTGGGAAGATACCAAGTCCCGCTTTATGCAATGGTGGAGACATGAGAAAATGTCCCGTCCGATGCTGCGCATCCCATGCCGGAGAGAAAAACCGCTTGCCGGGGCAGAGGATGAATTGCCTTACGATTCTCCGCTGGATAAATACACCAATATGGAAAAACGGGTGGCAAATTACCGGAATTATGTACGTACCCATGCTTTTTTGGCAGAAACTTTTCCGAATGAAAATATCGTCTGGGGACTTCCATTGATGGCGATGTATTACGGCGGGCAGCCGGAGTATTTGCCGGATACGGTCTGGATCGGGCACTTTGTGCAGGACTGGAAGGACTTTCCCTCCTTTAAACTGGATATGAAAAATCCGGTATTGCAAAGACATATTGAGATGCTGAAAAAAGCCGGAGAGTTGGCTCAGGGAGAGTTTTTCGTCAATATCCCGGACATCATGGAACGGCTTGATGTTATTGCCTCCGTACGTGGATCGGTGGAACTTACTTTTGACCTGGTGGACGAGCCGGAGTTGATACACCGCTATCTGGAAGAGCTGGATGTCGCCTTTGAAGAATGTTACAATGCAATGTATGATGCAGTGAAAACTCCTTCCGGGGAATGCACTATGATTGCGTTTCAGCTCTGGGCACCCGGGAAAATGGCCAAAATCCAGTGTGATTACAGTGCGTTGATGAATCCGGCCGGGTTCAACGAATTCATGCTGCCGGGATTGAAAAAACAGTGTGATTTTCTGGAATACAGCATGTATCACCTGGACGGAAAAGATGCCGTGGTTCACCTGGACAGTCTGCTGACACTGGATAAACTTAACGCGGTTCAATGGACACCGGGGGATGGGCAGCCGGACGGCGGATGTGAAAAATGGTATCCGATTTATCACAAAATCCGGGAGAAAAATAAAGGTTTGTGGGTTTATTTCTGTGACGGCACGCTTCGTGACGGAGTGGCTGCCGCAGATCGTCTGGTCAGAGAACTTGGCGGACCGGACGGGCTTTATTTCCAATTCAATTATCCTGATTTGGATGAAAAGACCGGACGTGAACTTATTCGCCACGCCGAACAAAATTGGAATTAAAAAATGAAAATGACAGAAAAACTCCCGGTTTGGGATTTGGAAAAAATTTATTCCTCGCCGGAGGCATGGGAAAAAGATTTTAATCGTATCCGTCCGGAAGCTGCGAAATTAAGCGCATTCCGCGGACATCTGGGGGACAGCGCGGAGACGCTTAAAGATGCCATTGAACAATCTGACGCATTTGACCGTCTGGTGGAAAAAGTTTATGTTTACGCCCATTTGAAGTCCGATGAAAACACCTCTGACAATACTGCCAGGGCCAGACTGGACCGGGTGGAGGCTCTCATGGCGGAACTTTCCGGAGAACATGCCTTTTTCACCCCGGAAATAATGGCGGTGGATGAAAAGAAAATGCAGCAATTTCTGGAATCGGAGACCTTGAGCTTCTACCGCCGCAGTCTGGAAGATCTGCTGCGGGATAAACCACACACATTGAGTGAAAAAGAAGAACGGGTGATCGGATTGTATTCGGAAGTTCTTTCCGCTCCGGATAAAATATTCTCTCTGCTCAATGACGCGGATTTAACCTTTGGTAAAATACGCGATGCCAATGGCAAAATGGTAGAGGTAACTCATGGGAATTACCGCAAATTTCTGGAATCTTCCGACCGCAAAGTCAGACATGCCGCTTTCCGGCGTATGTTCATGGCTTACCGTAAACTGCAGAACACCTTTGCCGCCACTTTGGACGGAGCAATAAAATGTCAGGCGGTTTCGGCTAAAATGCGGAATTTCCCCAGTGTGCTGGATGCCACACTCTTTTCCGGGAAAATACCGCCGCATGTTTACCACAATCTTATTGCCGCAGTGAATGACAATATCGGTTATCTTCACAGCTATATGGAATTAAGAAGAAAAGCCCTGCAGCTGGAAAAGCTGGATATGTATGACATGGCTACTCCGCTTGCTGATGCCTGCGACCGTACATTTTCCTGCGGGGAAGCGATTGATCTGGTGAAAAAATCGCTTGCAGTTCTGGGAAAGGAATATTCTGAAGCGGCGGAAAAGGCCTTTGTCGAAAGATGGATTGATTTTCCGGAGCGCAAAGGGAAACGTTCCGGGGCGTATTCCAGCGGCATGTATGATACTTATCCATATATATTGCTTAATTTCAACGGCACGCTGGATGATGTTTTTACTCTGGCGCATGAGCTGGGGCATTCCATGCACAGTTATTTTTCTCATGCCAATCAGCCGTATCACTATGCGGATTACAGCATAATGCTGGCGGAAGTTGCCTCAACTACCAATGAAATGCTTTTGGCGGATTACCTTTTCAAGCATACCGATGACCGGAACATGAAACGCCATCTTCTGGCTCATCTGATTGATGAAATAAGGGCAACTTTGTACCGGCAGACCATGTTTGCTGAATTTGAACTCTGGATGCATATCAATTCTGAAAACGGTATTCCCCTGACGCCGGAACTGCTCTGTGATAAATACGGTCAGCTCAATGCGCATTACCATGGCAATGCGGTTAAACCGGATAAACTTATCGCCTGGGAATGGGCAAGAATACCCCATTTTTATTACTGTTACTATGTTTACAAGTATGCTACCGGAATATCTGCGGCCATAGCTTTTTCCCGCAAAATACTCAACAGAGAGCCGGGAGCACTGGAAAAATATCTGGGCTTCCTCAAATCCGGCGGCAGCAAAGATTCTCTTGATACCTTGCGCGATGCCGGAGTTGATTTGTCCTCACCGGAGCCGGTAAATGATGCGCTGGCTTACTTCGGTGACTTGGTAAAACAATTGGAGAAGGAATTGTTGAACAATTAAAAAATCAACACTTTCAAACTGATTTCCGGATAAAATCAATTTTCTTTGAATTGATTTTATCCGTTTTTTTATTGATTTTATTGGTTGCCCCGGGAAATAATACTTTTGCCGGTGATATTGGTTTTGTGGAGTTATATTGCCGTAAATAAAGCAAAAAAAATCCCCGGAGGAAATCATCTTCCTTCCGGGGACGTTTATAACACTGAATTCTTGTGCCGGCTGATTACTTTTTCAAGTTGTCAATCATGCGCTGCAGGTTTGCTTTGCGTCCGGGGGAACATTCCGGCATGGCAATAGCTTTGCCGTAATACTCTCTTACTTTATCCGCTTCGCCGCGGTAACGCGCTCCATCACCGAGAACAGTATAGGCATCCACAAAGTGTGCCGGACGGGCTTTGGGATCAGCCAATACTTCCTGACAAACCTGATTGGCCTGGTCATATTTTTTCTGTGCATTCAGTGCTCTGCCCAGGTTAAGCTTGGCATTGAGAAATACGTTGTAATTGAATTTTTCCATTTTTTCAATTTCACGATAGGCCTGCTCGGCTTCTTCATATCTCTTAAGCGCAAAAAGCGTGGCACCCAAATCGTTCCAGGCATTGTCAAACACATAGTTGCTTTCCTGCTTCAGCAATTCACGCAGGACTTTTTCTGATTCAGTATAATTTCTGACTTCCCGGTAACTGCGTGCCAGGCGCAGCATGGCATTGTTTTTGATAGAAGGTGAAGTTATTTTGGTGAAGTCCAAAGTCTGGGCTACTTTAAGCGCATCCTGCTGTTTTTGCATAGAGCGCAGCACATCAACCCGGTTAATTATTGCGTTGGCCTTGGAATTTTCATCTTCTGCCAGTTTTTCCGCTTCAATAAAGTTTTTTTCCGCTTCCGCCCACTTTCTCTCACGTGATGCGGCGCGACCTGCTTCAAAGGCCTCTTTCCAAGTCTCGGCAGCTGAAGCAGAAACGATAATTCCAGCCACGGAAATAACAGACAATAACAAATACTTCTTCATAGAAAAACCTCCTCTTTTGATTTTCTATTCCATATAAAACCGTTTCCGGTGTCTTTACTCATTTTACGAATAACTTTCCCGGTATGAAATCCGGTCTTACCAGCGTTTTAATTTTTCTGTTATTCAGAGAACGCAGCCGTAACAGCAGAATTTCCGCCGCGGTTTTTCCTATTTCATGCGCATTTACCGATATTTCACTCATATACTCCGACAGCATTGAGGCCGTTTCCGGGTTTGCAACCACCGGCAGAAAATCCACCTTGTCAAACCAGCGCATTCCGTCACCCCGCAGCCGGGAAAACAGCCGGATTGCAACTTCATCCATCCCGACCGGAATAACCAGATCGTAGTTGGAAATACATTCTCCCAGATTATTTTCCGGATGGAGCGAATCAGTATAATTTATTGTTTGACATAATATACCACTGTTATTGAGTAATTCCAGGACATCACTGGAACGAAGCTGCGCAGTTAAATCCTGTTTCTGATGGATAACCGCCACCTTTTTATGCTGATGTTCACGGCAATATTGAAGTGCAAACTCAGCAATGGCTTCATTATCCGGCAGAACCATGTCATATTTTTCCGGAGACAGCGTATTTTCGTTGCAGATAACCTGCGGGACCGCAGGATAAAATGAATCGTAGTCTATGTCCGAATGCTGATTTTTGTGAATAATTCCATCCGGCAGAGCCGTAGGACGGAATGATTCGCCGGAAAAATCAACCAGCCGGGATAAAAGAATTTCGTGCTGTTCATTCACGCAGACATCAAACGCTCCGGAGTAAATCTGGAGCGATAAAGCAGTTTGCATAGCCCGGTTATCCACATCCGGCACCAGAAATACCAGATGATAATGACGGTTTTCCTCCACCATGGTAAAACGGTAACGACGGTCTTTACCACGATAGTTTGCTTCAAGCATAGCTTTTTCCACCGCAAGAACCGTTTCCGGGCGTACCAGTTTCGGGTTGTTTATCACCCTGGATACGGTGGCAATGGATAAATGGCATAATTCAGCCACTTTGGTCAGACTGCTCATTTTTCCATCCTCTTTTTCATTATATTACATTTATTTTTCATTTCTTTTCCAAATTATACCTCAATTATGGTAAAAAATCAAGTCATTTTTGTTAAAAAAAGAAAATTTTATGAAAAAAGGTTGAAAATCTAATCGGAAACAGAGCCGTTTCAAAAAACAATCCGGCGTAAAAAAAATAACTGATGTTTTACCAGACGCATTCCAATTCAAAAGATTTTTGTTGCTGTGTTGATGATATTTACAAGCCGATGATATTTTCAACACTGGCGCAATCCGGTATTTTTTTATTAATTTTCCATTTATTTTTTTTGAATGACGATGAGAAAGTTGGTAAAATATTTGAAAGATAAAGCATTTTTCAGTAAAAATAAAAACCACCTTTCTTTATCTGAGGCGAATATGACAGGTAAACCGAATTCCAGCCGGTAGAGTTGCAAAAGCATATAAAATAAGACATGAAGTACAATAGCAGAATAACAATCAGTTGTCTTTCGTAGTATTATTTATTCAGCCTCAGTTTTACCGCTTTGACAATGATCACGGCATACATCCCCGTCCTGATTTTGCCCCGTAATGAAAAAATGCTGGTTTTGAACTTGCGGGCAGAGAGGGAAAATATCTTTTGCGCAATTATGCGAAACACGTTCAGCCTCCGGAAATTAAAACCGTGGAATTCACCACCCGGGCGGATCAGAAACGCTGTTCCTGTTACATCCGGGGCAAATTCCCCGGAAAAGTCATATATTCGGAACCGGAATCGGGAAAAAGTCCGGTTTGGCGGATATTCAAGTTGAAATCAATTCAGAATGTATAACTATATCTGGAGCTGAAAGCGGAAAATTGAAAATAAAATGGAATGAATAAATTTTATTTTGTTTTCAATCTGTTGCCTTAATCACCGGAAATAGACATTCGTTGACGTTTGCAAAACCGCCATTAAAGTTTGCAAAACCGCCGCCCGGCAGACAAAAGCCGGGGATGGCGGATTTTTTCCCGGGAAATAATTATTCCCGGGTTTGAGAATTGTGGATTTATGTTATAACTCGTTCTGCTTGGCCACCAGCTGGTCCGCTCCATAGAGTTTGCGCAGCCTGGGTTTTTCAATTTTTCCGGTCGGATTTCGCGGAACAGCGGCAAAAAATATTTTCCGCGGCCGCTGATAACGCGGCAGATCAAGGCAGATTTCATTAACTTCATCTTCAGTCAATGAAAAACCTTCTTTTACTTCAATAATCGCCGCGGCGATTTCACCCAGACGATGATCCGGCAGGCCGATTACCGCCACATCCTTGATCGCATCATGCTTGCGCAGAAAGTCTTCAATCTGAACCGGATAAAGATTTTCTCCCCCGGTAATAATCACATCTTTCTTGCGGTCAACCAGATAGATGAAGTGATCGTCTGATTCCCTGGCCATATCTCCGGTGAAAAGCCAGCCGTCCGGAGAAAGCACCTCCCGGGTTGCCTTTTCATCTTTATAGTAACATTTCATCACTCCATCGCCGCGCACCGCCAGTTCTCCTACCTTTCCCCGGGGCAGGGGGCGGCGTTTTTCATCCACGATCATGGTTTCCCAGCCGTATCCGGCAACTCCGATGGCTCCGACATGGTCGATATTTTCAATGCCGAGATGCACTGCACCCGGTCCGATGGATTCACTCAGGCCGTAATTAGTGTCGTAATCATGATGCGGGAAAATATTTTTCCAGCGTTTTATCAGGCTCGGCGGCACCGGCTGCGCGCCTATGTGCATAAGACGCCACTGGGAAAGCTGGTAATTTTCCAGCTTGATATCGCCCCGGTCGATAGCATCCAGTATATCCTGCGCCCAGGGAACCAGCAGCCATACCACGGTACAGTGTTCTTCTGAAATCGCGCTGATTATCCATTCCGGCCGGGTACCCTTGAGCAATACCGCCTTGCCGCCGACCAGAAAACTGCCGAACCAGTGCATTTTTGCTCCGGTATGATACAGTGGAGGGATGCAGAGAAAAACATCATCCCGGGTCTGATGATGGTGTTTCTGTTCAACAATGCAGGCGTGCATGAGGCTTTTGTGCAGATGCACGATCGCTTTGGGAAATCCGGTGGTCCCGGAGGAAAAATATATTGCCGCTTCATCCGTATCCGCAATTGGAATAGCCGGGGTTTTGCTTGAACAATAGGACACCAGACTGTTGTAAGACTCGGCAAAAGACGGGCAGTCCTCTCCCACATACAGCATGGACTTGACCCGCGGCAGATGGTCGCAGATACTCTCCAGCCGTCCGGTGAATTCCGGCCCGAAGATCAGTACATCAACATCTGCCAGCTCCAGACAGTACTTTATCTCCTCTGCGGTATAGCGGAAATTCAGCGGTACCGCCATGGCCCCGCTTTTGAGAATTCCGAAATATATCGGAAGCCATTCCAGACAATTCATCAGCAGTATGCCGACTTTGGAACCCTTTTTTATATGCCGGGTAAGCAGGAAATTTGCCATCCGGTTGGCTTTTTTATCAAATTCGCCCCAGGTTATTTCAGAGCGGAAACTCTCGGTTCTGCTGGGTTCGATCAGGGAATATTCCCGCCAGGTGGTGTGGCGTTTTTCCAATTCCTGAGGGTTTATCTCCACCAAAGCCGTATCATTGGTGTACAATGCGGCATTTTTTTCCAGTATTTCTGTTATCGGCATGACCCGTACCTTATTTTTCATTATTTATTGCTGAACAGTAATATAGCATGAACGGCACTTTATTCAAGCTGAAAGCGGCAAAACAAAATAAATTTAAAAAAACCTTGCATAAATCAGGGTTTTGTGTTAAATTAATAGAGCATCATTTCAAAATTTACTTGTAACAGGAGCTTGGTCATGGGCGGTTTCTTCGGTGTTGTGTCTGACGATGACTGTGTCGGCGATCTTTTTTACGGAACAGATTATCATTCTCATTTGGGGACCAAGCGCGGCGGCATGGCGGTGGCTGCGCCAAACGGCAAAATCACCCGGCGGATTCATGATATTACCAATGCTCAGTTCCGCTCCAAGTTTGATGATGACATCAGTGATTTCTGCGGCAAGGCCGGTATCGGTGTGATCAGTGATTACGAAGATCAGCCGCTGATCATATCTTCCCATCTGGGCACTTACGCGCTGGTTACGGTGGGGAAAATCAATAACTGTGATGAGCTTGCCAACCAGCTTTATGAAAGCGGACTCTCGCATTTTTCTGAAATCGGGGAGGGGGAAATCAACCCGACGGAACTGGTTGCCGCCCTGATAAACCGTAAGAAAAATATCACAGAAGGAATTGAATACGCTCAGACTGTGATTGATGGATCGTGTTCGCTTCTGCTGTTGAAAGACGGCAAAATTTATGCTGCCCGGGATCGCTACGGGCGCACCCCGGTAATAATTGGAGAAAAGCACGGTGCTCACGCTGTGAGCATGGAAAGTACGGCTTTCCCCAATCTGGATTATACCTTGAAGCATGAATTGGGACCTGGGGAGATTGTGGAAATAGACTCAAAAAATGTTATTCAGAAGCATGCTCCCGGGAATACCATGAAAATGTGTGCCTTTTTCTGGGTGTATTACGGCTATCCCTCCAGCAATTACGAGGGGGTAAATACTGAATCGGCACGTTACCGCAATGGCGAATCGCTGGCGGCGGATGATGGGCCTATGGACATTGATTCAGTGTGCGGTATTCCGGACTCCGGAATTGCCCATGCCGTAGGGTATGCCAATGCCGCCGGGAAACCTTACCGGAGAAGTTTTGTTAAATACACTCCCACCTGGCCACGGTCATTTATGCCGCAAAACCAGATGGTGCGTGAACTGGTTGCCAGAATGAAACTTATCCCGGTACAGGAACAGATTGAAAATAAAAAATTACTGTTCTGCGATGACTCAATTGTCCGCGGAACCCAGCTGCGGGATACGGTAAAAAGATTGTATGAACGCGGCGCAAAGGAAGTTCACATGCGTTCAGCGTGTCCTCCGTTGCTTTTCGGCTGCCGTTTTCTGAATTTTTCCCGTTCCAGATCTGAACTGGATCTGGCGGCGAGACGGGCGATTGTGCGACTGGAAAAATGCAGTGAACTTACGGATAAAATCATTTCCAAATATCTGGAATACGGGTCTCCGGATTATTTGAAGATGGTTGAATCTATCCGCAAAGATCTTAATCTGACCTCTTTAAAGTATCAGGAGCTGCATAAACTCCTTGATGCTATCGGGATTGATCCGGAAAAAATATGTACTTACTGCTGGACCGGGCGCGATGTGGAACAGGAACCTCCCCAGTTGCATGAGCTGACCAGCGGAAAACATTAAGAAATTCCGGTTTGAAAATTTAAAAGTAAAAATGCCGCGTCTGATTTGCAGCAACGCGGCATTTTTTTGAGAGTATTTTATTGTTGTTATTTTATTTTTGCTGACGGACAACTTTCCATTTACCGTCTCCGGACATGGTGATATTTATGGTTTTGTTTTTATCAAAAACATAACGGATATTGAAATTACCGTCATCATGTTTTATTTTAAGATTTTTTGCTATTGATGCTCCACTGGTTTCCGCACTGTGGGGGATAAGCACGGACAGAAATACCGCTTCTTTTCCAGCTTCAAATCCGGTTTTGCTGTAAACGGCAAAATCATCACTGAACCAGTGTTTTGGCTGATATTGAATACCGTTTTCACTGCCCCGGGGACTGGAAAAGGCAATAAAGAGCCGCCTGGTGCCTTCGCCGAATTTATCCGTATATGATCTGGTATTGGGTGGATCGTGCCGGATGGAGCTGTCAAACCATTCCGCCGCGGCTCCGTTGCCCGGTCCGCACCCGGGGGAGGACGGCAGATGCCAGACCGGACCGCCAACCTTTCCGGCGGCGGCTTTGCCCGGCTGGAAACGGTCAAGAACCAGCAGAATACCTTCATTTGTCAGCAGAGCTTCACGGGTCCAGGAGGAATCATGTGTCCAGATACTGCGGTAGGATACCAGACCGTAAGAATCCTCGCCGCGGGTTTCTGCTTTGGCTTCCGTAATTATGCCGCCCTGCTGCCGGTCAAGACGCAGGTTGTTCTGCACCGGGCTGCCGTTGATGTCTATGGCGATGGGTACTCTCACCCAGTTGCGGATCGGGGTAACGTATTTCCAGGTAAGCCCGATACGACTGTAATCTTCAGTCAAATCAAAGTCTTCATTTACTTTTACTTCTACATTGGTAATGCCATGAAAAGTCTTCAGACGCAATGATTTTTTCCCGGAAACCGGATCGGTGACAATAGAGTAATTCTCTTTATCCAGCGGCACTTCCGGAAATTTCTGTTTTGCGTCAGGGGCGGTAAAGGTAAATTTTATGTTTTCATCAATCCGGTCAAACGGCACAATTACTTTTTTACCCTTTTTCCCGGCGATAAAAAGGTCAGAGATTTCCACTTCCACCGGCACATCCGAAGGACATACATTGCGGTATTCATAACCGCCGAACCAGGTGCGGCCGGGGAAAATTTTTCCCACACTTTTTTCGCCGGCTTCGGGAATAAGGGCAAATTTCAGCCGTACAGTTCTTAATTTGAGCTGATCATTTTTTCCTGCCGGTGCGTCGGGATTTCCCCACATGTAGCCCTGGGGATTTTTTTTCTCATAGAAACCGAAATGAGCGGAATTATTGCGGTTTTTGATTAAATAATTTTCACTGGGCAGATAGGCTCTCGCCACCCGGAGATTGGCACTGGAAGCATAAGTTCTGAACGCATGTACCCCGGAGGTCTGACGGAATGGATATTGTGCATCCGGTTCGGAAAGTAGAAAGGTATTGTTCCATGCCGGCCATTCATAACGCCCGCGGTGGGCGATCAGCAGCACTCCGTCTGCTTCATAGTGTGTCAAATCGCCTCTGGTATCGGATATACCGCCGTGATAAAGATAGTTGCAGTCATCCTGAATGTAGAACATGGCAAAAGGTTTGCCGGGAGTGCGTTTGCTGTGAAGAAGCAGGCGGTCTTTCTGGCGGTAGGTGGCGGGGAAAACTTCCTGAACCTGAGCAGTATTATCCGGAATTTGTTCTTTCATACCGGCATACTGCGGATATTTTCCGGCAAACTCGGGTTCAGGGAGGGGGCCGCTCTTGATTGTTCCGGCCAGAAAGGCTTTCTTCAATGCCCATAAAATGGTGGGATCAGGACAAACTTTCATCACATTTTCCAGTGCGGCCACATAGGAAATCTGATCGTAAGGTTCTCCGTCTCCTGGCGTTACCGCCAGCCCTGACGGGCTGATATGATCACGGTAACGGTAATAAACTTTTTTCAGTTTTTCACTTTTAAGCTCCTGATATTTGCCCAGTTTTATTCCCAGCGCGATCAGCCGTGGCAGGTTGTGGGCGACATAACAGGGTTCATAACTGTCTCCGGGGATGAACCAGTCATTCCAGACACTTTCAGCGTAAGACTTCCATTTGGGTACATCCGGGTGATCCGGGAATATCTCTGCCGCCGTCAGTGCCCCGATAGCAAAGTTTGCCGCCCGGTTGTTTGGGCCGCGTTCTTCCGCAAAGCTCATTCTGCCCAGCAGGCGGTAAACCTGAGCTTTCATTTCCGGATCAAACATGCCGTTGCGGCGCAATATATCAATGGTTTTGAAAAATTTTTCCCGGGCAAAAAAGGATATTTCCATTTTTCTGGACTGTTTATCCGCCTCTTCTCCTGCGTCAAGAATTCCCAAAATCATATTTTTCGCATCATTGAGGCCTTCTTTTTCTCCGGCCATCGCCCAGTCATAAGCGGAATAAATATTCCGGTCGTTGCTGTGGTAAAAAGAAACTCCGTCCGCAATCTGACTTTTTTTCAGGATACTTTTTTTTACCTCTTCCCGGGTACCAGGCTTTATACCGTATGCCGATTTCACTTTTCCCGCCCCGGTTGCGGCAATGGCCGCCAGCGCGAAGACCGGAATGCAAATACTGAGTCCTGTTTTGAACACTGCTGCTGTCTCCCCGTTTGGTTCCAAGTTAAATTTTCAATTTTGTTTTTCACTATACGCCGTTACTCTATATGGAGAAACCGGAAAAAACAAATCATTACGCCGGTTAAATTTGCTGTTTATTTTTTCTCAGTATAAAAATGCAAAATATCTGGAAAAAGAAAATGGTCTCCAGCTTGAAAAAACTGGAG
>CASECL010000288.1 GCA_949286445.1 uncultured bacterium
CCTTTTCCAACGGCGGCAAATATTCTGTTTCCATGCGTTTCATCAAAGGTTATGACTTTTTTGAATTTGACGAAAATATCTCCGGGATCAGTAAGGATGATCAGGTGAAAATGATTGTCAGCTGGGAAAATTTCCCGCTGGATTACCGTTTCGGCACCGAAAGCAGTCATATTTTCGCCGATCTCAAAGGCCCCTGGCCGGGGATTGATGAACAAATTCTGGTCGCCGGAATAAGTGAAGAACCCCATTGGTCTGCCACCACCATTGAAGATGTTTCCAAAGAAATGTATATGTATTTATCGCCTTACAGCGGAAACAGCGTGCGTGAACTTTTCCCCTGTCTGAGTTTCTGGAAAGACGGCGGCGATGAAATCGGTATTTTTGTCCGTCAATATGAAAAATGGCAGGATCCGGCTTACGGCATCTGGCAGCCGACTCATGATTTGATGGTCAGATTTGCTTACAAAAATAATACGCTGGAGTGGATATTTCCGGTCTCCACCGGTTCACGTTCCTGCGGCATAAATTACCAGCCGGCGGAAAAGGGAGAATTTTTCGTCCGCGAACGCTGGGATAATTACCCGAAATATATTCCCCGGACCGCCACAATCGGCCGCGTCCGTTATGAAGACCGGATGCGTTACAATCAATTTCTCAGCCAGCTTTACGGTCCGCAGAGCCTTGATCTGGTAAAAGACTGGGATTTGACCTATTCCGGAAATCTGCCGAAAGATAAACTTCCGCCGCTAAACAAATACAAAAACGCTGAAGACTTTGAAAAAGCGGTATTGTCTTCCAGTTTTATGTTTTACCCGCTGGGTCAGAACAGCTGGCCGGGGGTGAATTCCATTAACCACCGTTTTGTTTACGGCAGTCTGCTGGAGGGGTATCTGCAATTTGCTCCGCAGCTTTCCAAAGAAAAACGTGAACAGATCAATGCTATTTTGCTCTATGCCGCCCATCTGCTTACCGGGGAAGCCATGCATCCATTGGTCACCAGTCTTGCCGGATGTCCCAACATGGCGGCTGACGGCTGGACGGTGCCGGCACTGATTTCCTATCTTTTCCCGGATCATCCCAAGGCAAAAGAATGGCGGGATTATTTCCAGAAATACTGGGCGGTATCCACGGTTTTCTTCACCCGCCCGGAAGTCAAAACTTATGATAGCAAAGCCGGACGCTGGTGTGAAAGTCTGGGGGTTTACAACGTGGCGCACCTCAACCCCACCCTCCCCGCTCAGACGGTTGCCTACGTTTCAGATAACATAAACCGGATTGCCAATCAGGCCACAGCAGAAAGGGCCCGCTGGATGGCGGAACTGGTATCAAGTCCGGTGCTGAACCCCAACCCCAACTGGCGCACCAACTGGCGGAAAGGCAAACCCATTCCGCCGGATCTCTCCGGGGAAAAACCAGTCCGTCAGAATCCGTCAATCGGAGCGCATGGCATGGGCTCCACCCAGCCGCTTCCGGCAGCGATGCGCTACATCGGATACTTCCTGCGCAATTATGATCCCATGGCATCAGAGTATCTGCTTAACTCCGACACCACCTCCTGGCGCGAACGTACCAATACCACCGATGTGGAGGGGACATTCCTCCCCGGGAAAATCGGAGACAACCGGGGAACCGATCCGGAACTTGAAAGCGGCAAATTCACCGGTTACGGAATAATTTTCCGCCACGGTGTCGGTACAGATAAAGAGGTATTTCTGTATCTTTCTCAAGTTGATGACGGACCGAATTACCGCTGGGGAAATCAGAGCATCGGTTCGACCGGGGCATTGTATTTCACCGCGGCCAACAAAGTCTGGACCGGACATGAAACGGAATCCACCGGAGACCATTACACCAATGACGCTGACGGGCATACCAATTTCGGCGTGATGAAAAACCAGGCTTACCGCTCCATCGGGCATAATGTACTGGAAGCTCCATTCTTCGATCTGGGCGTGGCACAGCTGGGAACGCTGAAATCCCGCCGCGGCGAAGACGCTTACGCTTATCCGGAATATCTTTCCCGTTCACTGCTGCTGGTGGGCGGCGATTATTTCCTGCTTCAGGATGTCGCCCTCAGCAATGTCCGCGGCATGCGTTTTTCCTGGTTTATTCCCCGGGGCGGCGAATATCCGGACTTTTTCTTCCTCACCCCCAGCCGGGCCAGACCGGATCACTGGCAGGAAATTACCACCCGCGCCAGTGAAGGTTTCCACCGGGATCATCAGGGAGGAGGCTGTCATCAGGTGCTGGTAAGTCACCGCAAAGGTGAAATTAAACTTCCGGAATATAATCACATTAAAATACCTTTCCTCTCCATCCCGGTGGATGAACTCCGTCCCCGCAAAAGAAAATATCAGGACCGGGTGTTCAAAGTCCAGACGCCGGAATCAAATGATGTCATACTGCGTTATTCCCGTTCCTTTGAGTACAGTGAAGACAATCTCAAATTCAAAGGCGAAGCCGGCGTAGTGCGGCGCGGCAATGATAAGACTTTATCGCTGGCATTATTCGGCGATGGCGAACTCTACGCTGACGGTATCGGCATGCAGATAAATTCCGCTCTCGCGGCGGCAAGCATGATCAGAAGCAGCGGACTTATTTCCGGAAAAATCATCGTCCGGGGTGATAAAGCAGTCAGAATAAAATTTGACTTCGGCAAAACGGCCGGAAAATTCTATCTGGACGGCATAATTCACAACTCTGATGAATTTGCCCCCGGAGTGTACAATTTTGAATACACCGCCAAACTCCCCACCCCCTCCCGTCCGGCAATAACCCGTACCGAAAATATCTCCGGCGGAGCAAAAGTATTTTTCACCGGTTCAAATGCGGCAGATAAATACATTCTGGAAGTAAGCAAAGATAACGGGAAAACCTGGAATAAGGCAGCTGAAGGCAAAACTTCACCCTTTACCATTTCCGGTTTGGAAAACGGCAAAAAGGTTCATTTGCGTATTACCGCGGCAAATGCGGAAAAATCTTCCCGTCCCTCCAGACAATACCCGCTCTATGTAACGGATAAAACTCCGGAACACCCGGACGGCCTCCTGCTGGAACTCGCCGACGGTTCCGCCAGAGCAGACTGGGGTGAATGCCTCGGAGTAACCGCTTACAACCTCTACCGCAGGGAAAAAGGTTCGGAAAAATGGGAAAAAATCTATTCCGGTATGGAACGCAGTTTCACTGACCATGCTCCGGAACTGAAAAAACCATTCCGCCTCCCCGGAAGCGGGTATAATAAAATGCCGTACAGCGGCAAAGTATATGAATACGCCGTTTCCGCCTCCAACGCCAATGGCGAAGGCGAAAAAAGCGAAGTTGTTTCCAGCGATCCATCATCCTGGCTCAACTGGCAGCCCCCGGTACCGCTGAAATTCCGGCGGGCCAGCGAATATACCAAACCGCCTTATTCCAAACCGGGTGAAGAACCGCCCTTGTATTACCCGGATTGATATGCTATATTGCAACAACTTGGCTATAAAACAACAGGAGTTTGAAAAATGACAAAGTTAAAAATGATGTCCATCCTCGGAGCCATGGCTTCAGTCATGGCATTGCCGGTATGCGCCGATGTGGTCATGCCGTCAATTTATGGTGACAACATGGTGCTGGCGCAAGGTAAAGAACTGAAATTTCACGGCAAAGCCGATCCGGGCGAAAAAGTGAAAATATCTTTCAACGGCAAAACTGCGGAAACTGTCGCCGGCAAAGACGGCACCTGGAGAATAACCCTCCCGGCAATGAAAGTTGACCATCAGCCCAAAATGCTGACGGTGGAGGGAAATAACAAACTTAATTTCCGGAATGTTCTTCTGGGAGATGTTTATCTGGCTTCCGGCCAGTCCAATATGGAATGGAACGTTGCTCGGAGCAACGGCGGAAAAGAACTTTGCGAAAATGCCAAAGATCCGGAAATCAGAATTTACCATGTCAAGCACAACGCCACCGAAAAAGAGACTTTCTCCGCCCCCGCCAGATGGGAGGTGATCAACCCGAAAAACGTGGGTGCTTTTTCCGGTGTCGGTTATCAATTTGCACAGGAAATGAGAAAAGTCACCGGCAATCCGGTAGGTATTATCGGAGCCTACTGGGGAGGCGCGGCGGCTCAGGCCTATCTGCCGGAAAAGCTGGTACAGAAAAAGTTCCCCGGCATGCACAATCAATACAAACGCTTCTTTATTGAATATCCGGCCAAAAAAGCAGAATATGATGCCAAACTTCCGGAATTCAATAAAAAACGCGCGGAATGGCGGAAAGTTCACGGTCCCGCCTACTGGCAGATGATGCGGGAATACGCCGCTGAATCCGCGGAACGCCGTGCGAAAGGTCTGGAACCCAATCCCCGTCCCCAGCCGAAAGTACCGGAACCCCGGCTCAATTCACCGGAACCCCATCAGCGGTTGCCCATCGTCTTGTATAACGGTATGATCAAACCGCTCATGCCCTACCCCGTCACCGCGGTAATCTGGTATCAGGGAGAATCCAATGCCGGCAGACCGCTGGAATATGAAAAAATTATGGATGAACTTATTCTCAACTGGCGCGAAGGTTTCGAAGATAAAGACCTGCCGTTCTACTTTGTCCAGCTGGCCAACTTCATGCGCAAAGACGATAAACCCAGTACCGGCAATAACTGGGCATTTATCCGGGAAAGCCAGACCAAAAATCTCAAACTTCACAATACCGGAATGGCACTGGCAATTGATGTGGGTGAAGCTAATGACATCCATCCCACCGATAAGACCACCGTCGCCAAACGTCTTGCCCTCTGGGAAAAGAAACGCCTCGGCATGGACGTAAATCCCAAAGGACCGGAATATAAATCAATGGAGGTGAAAAATGGAGCACTTATCGTGACCTTCAACCTCAAAGGCAAACTCAAAACCAAAGACAACGCTCCTCAGGTGAATGCATTTGCCGTGGCGGGAAAAGACAAAGTTTTCCACTGGGCAAAAGCCGAAATTACCGGCGACAACCAAATTACTCTCAAGTGCGACAAAGTTGCTGAACCGGTGGCGGTGCGTTACGCCTGGGGCAACAATCC
>CASECL010000289.1 GCA_949286445.1 uncultured bacterium
CCGTGTTCACAGTTTCATCCTCTCCTCTTTCTCATTCAGAAAGATAATCTGTTTCACTCCGGAGACAGACAAAATTCAAATCCGATCTGCAAGTTTTTTTATCGGCAAAAAACCGCCGGAAATGATCTTCTCCAGCGCACTTCAAAGTATAATTATTCTGCCATGGCAACAAAATTTTTCAACAGCGACAATCCCGCCGTCTGGCTTTTTTCCGGATGAAACTGAGTACCGAAAACTTTTCCTCCATCCCCGATTGCCGCGGCAAAAGGAAAAATATATCCGCATTTACCCAGAATATTTTTCCCGCTTTCCGGCAGAGCGTAATAGGAGTGAACAAAATAATAGTTGTCATGTTTTCCGCCTGCTGAACCGTCAGAAAAAAGTTTATCTGCCGCTCCGCTTTTCCAGAAAACCTCATTCCAGCCCATGTGGGGAACTTTTTCGCCCTGCCCGTCAGGAAAACGCTTCACTTCGCCCCGGATAATGCCAAGACCCGGCACTCCGGGAGCTTCTTCACTGCGCTCCAGCATCAACTGCATGCCGAGGCAAATCCCCAGCAGAGGTTTGCCGGAGGCGGCAAAATCCCGCAATGCCGGATAAAATCCCAGATTTTCCAGGTTTCTGCCTCCGTCGCCGAAATTTCCCACTCCGGGCAGCACCGCTGCCGGATATCCGGCCAATGCAGCTGCCGAGGAAACAATTTCCACCTCCGCCCCGACGTGACGAAGCGCACGGGCAACCGAATTGAGATTGCCCATGCCGTAATCAATCAATGCTACTTTATTCTTCAATCTGCACCGCCTCTTCAACCCGTCCGGGATACATTGGTCAGTAATAAATCACGCTGAAAAACCATTCACTTCCCGCAAACGGAAAAAAATATTACCCCACCCCGCCGCCGGAAGATAAAAAGTTTTGGCTGACCAAATCACATCCCCCCGATCCTCTCTGCCCTGTATAAGTCCAACCGCTCCGGCAGACCCGCAACAGTTGGAAATTACTTATTCCGGCAGAATACCGCTCCGGAACAAAAACGCTCCGGAAAGATATCCCGCAGAAAAATTCCCCCTCAAAAATTTCCTCAGGGAAGTTTATTCCAACGCCGGAAAATTGCTCCACGCCGGAAATCACTCACTCTGGAAAATACCTCTCAGGGAAATTTTCACTCCCCCCGGATCAGACCAGTTTCTGATATTCCTGGAGGGATTTGAGAGTGCCGCCGCCCTTTTCCGCTTCGGCAATACCCAGAACCGCCGCTTTGGCTGCCGCAATGGTGGTCACATAAGGTATCTTGTACTGTATTGCCATGCGGCGGATATAGGCGTCATCAATTTTCCCGATTTTGCCCTTGGGGGTATTGATGATAAACTGCACCTGACGGTTCTTAATCAGGTCTGCCACATCAGGTCTGCCCTCGTTGAGCTTGCAGATCACCGTATGGGGTATGTTGTTATCCGCCAGAAATTTACCTGTTCCTTCCGTCGCCACCAGCTTGAAACCGAGTTCATGCAGTTTCTGTACCACCGGCAGCAGATATTTGCGTTCGCGTTCGCTTACCGATACCAGTGCGGTACCGGAGAGGGGCAGCTGACCGCCAGCCGCCTGCTGGCTCTTGTAGTAAGCCAGAGCAAAATTGTCCGCAATACCCATAACTTCGCCGGTAGCCAGCATTTCCGGTCCCAGGGTGGGATCCACTTCCGGGAACATATTGAACGGGAATACCGCCTCTTTCACCCCCACATAATCATTGCACTTTCTCTGCAGATACTCTTTGAGATCGCTCATCTTGTATCCCAGAGCCAGTTTAGTCGCCAGCTTGGCCAGCGGAACACCGGTGATCTTCGCCACAATCGGCACCGTCCGGGACGCCCGGGGATTGGCCTCAATGATGTAAAGCTGATCGTCGCAGATGGCAAACTGCACGTTAAGTATGCCCACTACTTTGAAGTCCAGTGCCAGTTTGGAAGCACAATCTTCAATCTCTTTGCGATGGCGTTCTGAAATGGTTACCGGAGGAATGGCGCAGGCCGAATCCCCGGAGTGAATGCCGGCAAGCTCAATGTGTTCCATAATTGAAGCAACAAAGGTATCTTTGCCGTCACTGATGGCGTCAACTTCGCACTCAATGGCGTTATCCAGGAAGCGGTCAATCAGCATGGGATATTCCGGACTGACCTGAATTGCCTCCACCGCGTAACGCCGCAGGGTTTCTTCATCATAAATTACCGCCATGCCACGGCCGCCCAGCACAAAGGAGGGACGCACCATCACCGGATACCCGATGGAACGGCCCAGCTCCACCGCCTGCTCCAGCGTTACCGCCGTGCCGCTTTCCGGCTGTTTGATCCCCAGAGCAATCATGCGTTCACGGAAATACTCCCGGTCTTCCGCCAGACGGATGCCCTCCGGCTGGGTGCCGATGATCTTCACCCCGGCATCCTTGAGCTGCTGAGCAATATTCAGCGGGGTCTGACCGCCGAACTGAACAATCACCCCTTCAGGTTTTTCCTTTTCATAAATAGTCAGCACATCTTCAACCGTAAGCGGTTCAAAATAGAGTTTGTCGCTGGTGTCATAGTCAGTTGATACCGTTGAGGGATTGCAGTTCACCAGCACGCTCTCGTAATTTTCCTCCCGCAGCGTCAACGCCGCGTGAACACAGGTGTAGTCAAACTCAATACCCTGTCCAATCCGGTTCGGTCCGCCGCCGAGAATCATAATTTTGCGCCGGTTGGAAACCGGTACCTCGTCCGGAGCACCGGAATAGGTGGAGTAATAATAAGCCTTGTCCGCCACGCCGGAAACCGGAACGGCATTGTAAGTGGCAATAATATTTTCTTTTATTCTCCGGGCCCGGATTTCCGGCTCCGGTACCCCAAAGAGCTTGGAAAGATATTTATCGGAAAATCCGAATACTTTAGCCTGTTTGAATTTTTCGTAAGGCAATGATTTCCAATCAATACCCTGCAATTCTTTCTCAAAGAGGGCAAGTTCGCAGATCTCTTTCAGGAAAAACTCGCTGATGCTGGTGATCTTCATGGCGTCTTTCACCGAAAGACCCTTTTTGAACGCCTCATACAGCATGAAATAACGTTCACTGCAGGGGAATGCGATTTTCGCCTTGAGTTCCTCCAGATCCATCTTTTCAAACTTGGGCAGCAAACCGAGACCGGCACGGCCGATTTCCAGCGAACGGATCGCTTTCTGGGTGGCTTCCTTGTAATTCTTGCCGATGCTCATAACCTCACCCACCGCCTTCATCTGGGTACCCAGCAAGTCCTTGGCTTTGGGGAACTTCTCAAAAGTCCAGCGGGGGAATTTGACTACCACATAGTCGCCGGAAGGAGTGTATTTATCCAGTGATCCGTCGCGCCAGTAGGGTATCTCATCCAATGTTATCCCGGCAGCAAGCTTGGTGGAAACCCGGGCAATGGGAAATCCGGTCGCCTTGGACGCCAGTGCACTGGAACGGGAGGTGCGCGGATTAATTTCAATTACCACAATCCGGTCGTCTTCCCGGTTGTGGGCAAACTGCACGTTGGTTCCACCGGTAACGCCAATGGCATCAAGAATGTCATAAGCATATTTCTGCAGCCGGCCCATCACCGACTGTTTCACCGTCAGCATCGGAGCTACGCAGAAACTGTCTCCGGTATGCACTCCCATCGGGTCAACGTTTTCAATGTAGCAAACAGTTATCTTCTGACCTTTTCTGTCCCGGACGACTTCCAGTTCAAGCTCTTCCCAGCCCAGCACGCACTCTTCGACCAGCACCTGATTGATCAGACTTGCCGCAATGCCGCGGGCAGCCACTTCCCGCAGCTCTTCCACATTGTAAACAATACCGCCTCCGGTACCGCCCATGGTGTAAGCCGGACGCAATACCACCGGATAACCCAGTTTATCCGCGATCTTCTCCGCCTCTTCCACCGTATAACAGGGTTCAGAATGAGGCACCGGAACTCCGATGGAAGCCATAGTTTCCTTGAAGGTAATCCGGTCTTCACCGCGTTTGATGGCGTTAAGATCCACGCCGATAACTTCAACATTGTATTTTTTCAGAATGCCCAGCTCATCCAGCGAACTTGCCAGATTAAGTCCGGTCTGACCTCCCAGGTTGGGCAGCAGTGCATCAGGACGCTCCTTTTCAATGATTTTGGTAACGCTTTCCACGCAAAGCGGTTCAATGTAGGTGTGATCGGCCATCTGCGGGTCGGTCATAATGGTGGCAGGATTGGAGTTCACCAGAACAATCTCATAACCCTCTTCGCGCAGAGCCTTGCAGGCCTGAGTGCCGGAATAATCAAATTCGCAGGCCTGACCGATGATAATCGGCCCGGAACCGATAATCAGAACTTTCTTGATATCTTCGCGTTTTGACATAAAAATATTGCCCTTTCGTTAAACGTTCTTGACAAAACAGCTTAATATACAGTTTCTCCGGGATAAAGTCAAGTTTCATTAC
>CASECL010000290.1 GCA_949286445.1 uncultured bacterium
CCGCGGCTCCCGCGGCGGCTCCGGTTCCGGCGGCTAAACACCCGGTTTCACCCCGTGCGAAAAAGTTTGCCCAGAACTACCTGATCAATCTGGATAAGGTACCGGGTTCTGCCGGCGGCGTCGGCCGTGTTACAGAACAGGATGTAAAAAATTACCTGGAAAGCAGCGGATATCTGGAAAAGAAGATAACTCCGGTGGCTTTCAATCTGGCCAAGGAAAATGATCTTGAATTGCTCGATATCGAGGGCAGCGGCGATAACGGCCGGGTAACTCTCGCCGACGTCAAGGCGGCGGTTTACGCCAAGCCGCAGGCAATGAGTACGATGCGCAAAATCATCGCTCAGCGTCTTACTCAGTCCAAGCTGACCATGCCGCACTTTTATGTTACCGTATCAGTGGACATGGACAATATCATGGCCAAACGCAAAAAACTCAAGGCGGAAAACATCAACCTTTCTGTCAATGTGTTTGTAATCAAAGCGGTTGCCCTGGCTTTGACCGAGTTCCCGCTGGTTAATGCGGTTTGTGACGGTACTTCAGTTATCCGCCGCCCCAAAGTCAATATCGGTATGGCGGTTAGCATTGATAACGGACTGGTGGTGCCGGTGATCCGCAATGCAGACAAAAAAGGACTGGATGAGATACAGTTCGAGTCCGGCGAACTGGCGGAAAAGGCACGCAATGGGAAACTTACTCCGGATGAGATGAAAGGAAGCACCTTTACCATTTCCAATATGGGAATGATGAATGTGGAAAATTTCATGGCAATCGTCAATCCCGGGGAAGCTGCAATCCTCGCTGTTGCCAGTGCGGCTCCGGCCGCGGTGGTGCGGGACGGTGAAATTGTCATCCGCAACGTTATGAAAATCACGCTTTCAGCCGATCACCGTCTGGTGGATGGCTCCATGGCGGCGGAATTTGTCAATGCGGTAAAGGCAAAACTGGAAGATACCGCGCTGTGGGATTCCATGGTTTAAGGTGTTATCGTAAAATAAGTTAATCAAAAACAGGCATGTTTTCCGCCGCGGAACGGTTTTCTGCCGCGGCGGGAAGGTTGCCGTAAAATAAAAAAGCAGACAGGAGAAGTCATGTTGTACGATGGAATATTTGAAAAAGTAATGCGCACCTTTGAGTGGCTTACTCCTGTTCTGCATAAATCCCACAATCAGGCGGATTCGATGGTGAAATTGAATATGCCGCCATTGATGGGACGCCGCGATGCCGCATTTGATCTGGCGGTGGAATTGATCCAATCAGATTTCTTTGCGCTTGATGACATAGAGAGGGAAAAGACTTTCCGGAAAATGGCTGAACTGCTGGATTTGGCGATTCGTGACACCCGGGCAATATTATTTACTCTCAGCAGTCCGGATACAGAGCTGCGTGAACAGTGGATATTAAGTTTTCTGCTGATGATGCGGGATTTGGCATTGACACTCGGCTGCGTGACCAACGTGGGAAGAAATATTCTTTATGGTGACAATCCGGTGCTGGTTGAGCTGGATATGTCAGATGCCGGTAAAAACCGGGAAAATGAACGGGCGGTCAGTTCTGCTCAGTTGCTGCTTTCCCGGCGGATGCGGGAATTGTCTGAAGCCGGGCAGGAGAAAATTCTGCGTTACCGGGGGTATGTGAGAAAAAGTTTCAGCACTTATAACTCCAATCGCTATCACAGCAGTTACAACGAGTACAAAAAACTTTATTCTCCACCCGCTTTAGAATGATTTTCTGAAAAAATTAATTTTTTCTATTTAATAAAGCTTGCATTTTTTATTTGCCGGGTTTATTATATCGGGGGGTGGGGATGAACCGCAATGATTTGTCAGTGTCGGAATAACATGAAAAATACAGCAAAAAAACGGCTGCCGCATCGGGGGCAACGGGGACAAGTGCTTTTAGAGTATATATTTATGATGGTTTGCTGTATTGTAATCGGGGTGGCATTGGCGGGGTTGTTTTACGCCTTTTCCCGTTACGGAGATGATCGGCTGGACTGGGTGAGTATTGATTATCCATAGAGGGGATGATTGTTCTGGGGTGGCGGCAGAGCAGGCCGGCAGCTGGAGACGGGGTGGATGGTACAAATATATTCTTTGCAAGGGGGGAGGGGGTACTGGACGTTGAGTTTTGCCGGGCGAAAGATAGATTTTTAGCATGGAATATTGAGAGACGGGGGGGGATGTTGTCCGCGGTGTTTCACCGGTGATAAGCCGGATGGGATGAATGCGGAAAATCGTGAAAAAGGTGTAATTCCGGAGGATATTACAGTTTCCGGTTTTCGGGTTTGCCAAGCATTATTGAGGAGATGGGATTATGAAAATTAAAAACAGAAAAGCGCAAAAAGGACAGGCGATCATTGAGTACGTAGTGCTTATTGTGGTCGTAGTTTTGACCGCGTTGCTGGCGTTGACCGCTTTCAGTGACCGGGTTCGTGACATGATCGGCGGGGTGACTACCATTCTGGGCGGAGAAGAAGCAAGCTCCAAAAGCAGTTCAGAAATTCTGCAGGATCTCCAGCCGGGTCAGTCCATGGATGACCTCAAGTAAAAATAATTCCCAGAATTTTCAGTGCGCATTTCACAGTGTGGAAATGCGCGTTTTTTTTGTGTGCCGGGGGGGATAATACAGAGTTTCCGGGGGGATAATGAAAAATATTTCATCAAGGCTGATTCAAATCATATTTTGACTGAGACTTTATATTTCCATAGGTAAAGATGATTTGCAGTATCAGGCGTATTCAGCTGTCGGAAGCTGGCAGAAGTGATTTTGTGAAAATAGACTCAGGCAAAACATTTCGCCCCGGAAATATCCGGCGATAATTCCGGTTGGCTGTTCTGATGAAATAAAAAATCCCGGTGCCGCCGTAACTCCGGCAACATCGGGACTTACTGTATCACTTGAAAAGGACGATACTCAGATTTCGGTATTCTTGGTCTTGGGCAGGCCGAGAACTTTACCTTCCGGAATACGGCCGTCAGCAGTAAGCACGTTGATGCGCTCATAACGCTTCATCACATTGCGAACTTTGCGGATTTTTCCGCCGACATGAAGACTGGGATGCTGGGACATTTTTCACCTCTTTATTTTTAATATTGCTTATTATTGTCAAATCAAACGTCCAATAATATAGCCCGTAAATTTAAAAATGCAAGTTTTCTGATCTATTTTTATATTTTTTCCGCCGATAAACTTGAAAAATTATTTTCCCGCGGTTAAATTCCGTTCTATTATGAAAAAGTTCTGGATATTTATTGTTATTATTTTTCTCGGTACCGCTCTTTCCGCCGCCACTCTTTATGACGGAAAGGGCAGAACCGTCAAGTATGCCGGACGGTTTTCCGCCCGTCCGGTAACTCTGCCGCAAAATTATTTCCCCCGGGAAAATCACCTGCGCGGAGTGTGGGTGGCCACAGTGGAAAACCTGGATTGGCCGAAGTGTGAATCCGCGGCAAAATTCAAACAGGAATATATCAAATTGCTTAACGAGCTGCAGAAACGCAAGTTCAATGCCGTGTTTTTCCAGGTGCGTCCGTCATGTGATGCTTTTTATCCGTCAGCATATAACGTGTATTCCCGTTATTTAACCGGGGTTGAAGGACGCGGCTTCCGGGATTTTGATCCTTTGCGTTTCATGGTTGCCGAAACCAGAAGGCGGGGTATGGAGTTTCACGCCTGGCTCAATCCCTACCGGGTGGCGGGAAATACCAACTTAAGTAAAAGTGCGTATCTCCGGACTTTGAGCAGCGGCAATTTTGCCCGGAAAAATCCCGGCCTGGTAATATCATTTTCTCCGGCACCGGGGAAAAATACCCTTTTTCTCAATCCCGGTGAACCTGCAGTTATGTCGCATCTGATTAATACAGTAAGCGAAATAGTCCGGAAATATCCGGTAAATGCCATACATTTTGATGATTATTTTTATCCTTATGATGCACTGCCTGCCTCCGCCGACCGGGCAACTTACCTGCGGGTAAATCCGAATAAACTCAGTCTGGATGACTGGAGACGCCATAATGTGGATATGCTGGTGGCACGCTGTTCCGCCGTGATCAAAGCGGAAGCAAGAAAGCAGCAGCGTAAAATTGAATTTGGAATCAGTCCTTTCGGAATCTGGGCCAATGCCAAAAATGATCCCCGGGGATCGCTTACCGGCGGTAAAGAAAGCTTTTTTATTCAGCACGCCGATACCCGTAAATGGGTAAAACACGGTTACATCGACTATATTATTCCCCAGTTATATTGGGATTTCGGTCACGATACCGCGGCATACGCCGCACTGTGCGACTGGTGGGCCAATGTTGTAACAGGTACAAGGGTAAAACTCTATATCGGTCATGCGGTTTACCGTCTGGGCAAAGATTTCCCCGCCGGAGAACTGTTTAATCAGCTGCGGTACAATCAGAAACACCCGCAGATAACCGGGGCGGTATTTTTCCGCTACCGCTTTATAGTCAAACCCGATAACCGGGTAATGAAGAATGAAATATCGCGCATTACCGGATATTGGAAAAAATTATGACTTTTGCACTTGCCAAAACACAAAACCGGTGTTATATTAGGGGGTATGGCAGTGGATCCATAGCTCAGTCGGTTAGAGCAGGTGACTCATAATCTCCGGGTCGGCGGTTCAAGTCCGTCTGGATCCACCATTTTTCTGGGGTTACATGCCGGTCAGTTTCTGACCGGCTTTTTTATTGTCGTCTGTCCGGGGATTAAAATCCGTCTGGAGCTATCATTTTTCAGTTACAGACCGGTCAGTTTTCTGACCGGCTTTTTTATTGTCGTCCATCGGGACAAAATAACTGATTTTTTCGCTTTAGGCTGGTTATATCCGGCTCCTGCCGGGGAATTATTTTAACTTCCAAACTCTTTAAACGAAATCTGATTTTGCGGTATTAAAATATAATCCCCCCTGATTATGTTATATGAAATCATTTAAAATCATATAAAATAAGAAAAAATAAATTTTTTTGTTTTTATATGTTGACATTTGTTTTTATATGATTGTAACGTTACATTAGAGCAGGTGGAGAAGGCTTCACAGATTATAAAAAAATAACGATAGATGGCAGTTTTCTGGAGGCTTTACAGCGGTATTAATGTCTTGTGTATTGCATGCTACGATGTAGCAAAGTAATCTGAAAAAATCAAAGGTAGATATTGCAAGCATATTTGTCTTTTGTTTCAGCTGTCTTGTTCTACTGAAATTGTGGAGGAGTTATTATGAAAAGGGCAAGAATAATATGTCTTCTATTATCACTTCTGTTTTCTATCTCCCAGGCTGCGATAGCGGATGACCAACGTGAAATAAAAGAACTTCTTTTAAGGGCAATTGATTTCAGTTGTTATTCTACTTTTAAATGCAGTAACTTACAACTGCTGTTGGAAAACACACCTGTCTCTCTGATATTTTATAATTATGCAAAGAATGAAAAAGAATATTTTGCCCGATATGAGCGAAATTGGGGAAAGGCCGGGGGAACTGCTGTTTATGTCAGAAATCCGAAAGGAGATTTCTTTTGGCGGGAACAAAATTCAAATAAGAAGTTAATTGCCAATACAGTAATACAGACTAAATTGCCAATGAATGCTTTTGCCGGGTTGATCGCTTTAAAATTAAATCTTTTTTTCTTCCGGCAGATAAAATACAACCACATTTTTCTGTTGTTAAGTCCTATTACGATAACATACCGGTTTACCGGATAACAGTAAAATATCCGGATAATGATGAAAGTGTGGCACTTATAAACAGAATTCCGATCGCGACTTTTGATGCTCTTCCAGTTAAACGTAAGGATGCATTCAGAAAAAATACCTATACTGCATTTGACTTAACCGTCGGACAGAGAAAAAATTTTCCCTTTATTTACCGTTATAATTGCTATAATGTTCTCGGTGCTGTAATCTTTGCCGCAGATTTTGGACAGCCGGATTTTATGGCGTTGGATAAGACTGTTTTTGACGTTCCCGACGTTACTGTGGTGGAGGCAGAAAGTAAAGAAGACTTTAAGAAGGTTGCTGAACGCCGGTATGCATCCAATGGTACTATTTCTGCCGTAGCTGCAAAATGTTGGCAAAAGATCGGGAAATGGCTCGAAAGATTAGGATTTCTTTTCCTGGAACAAGGCGGCATAATTATGTTGACTGTCGCGATTGTTACTACGATAATAGTTGTTGTTCTCAAGATTCAGGAGCGAAAAATTTAGAATACTGCGGGAGCGTCCGAAAATTGACAACTTAACCGGGAGTAAAATATCCGCCAAATCAGCTTGAAACGTGGGAGGTTTCTGGTCGAACCGGTTATGTATCAATGCTGACTGCCGGAGAAATAATTTATTTATCCGGATTTATTTTCTGCAAAATTGTTGTTGTTTGAAGATGATACGATATAATTTAAGATTATACAGCTTGAAAACCTGTCATATAATGATATGTTACCCGCAAATAAAAGTTATTTTGCCGGAATGTAAGTTTAAATATGTTTATGGCAATGCTGTGTAATAACAGTAAATTTGAAAGGATTTTATAATGCCTACCCGTCGGCAGCAGCAACAGGCGGAATATTATTTTTCTCTGCTTAACGATGAGGCCAAAGCCGCACAGCTCTGCGGCGTGCGTCCCAATGCAATTATGGATGAAAATTATGCCCTGGATCCGGAGAAATGCCGGAAACTTATTCCACATGGCATCGGACATCTTTGTCAGTTCGCCTCCTCACATCCGCTCAAACCGGAACAACTCCGGGATTTTATACTCGATTTGCAGAAATGGCTGCGGGATAATACCCCGGGGGGAATTCCGGTTGCGCCGCAGGAAGAGGCCATTTCCGGTATCGCCGCCAGGGGCGCAACGGTGTTTCCCCAGCACCTGGGGTCAGCCTGTTCGTGGAATCCGGATTTGATCCGGCGCAAAAATGAGGCCGCGGCTGAAAGTTTACACAAAATCGGCGGAGTGCTGGCTCTGTCGCCCATGATTGATCTTTGCAGTTCGGCGCACTGGTCGCGTATGGAGGAAAGTTTCGGTGCCGATCCCTGTCTGACGGCGGTGCTGGGGTGTGCTTTTGTTGAAGGAATGAGTTCCCGGGGCATTACCGCGACAATCAAGCACTTTGCCGGTTACGGCAGTCCCAATGATGATGACCGGGGATTTTTTGAAGACATGCTTATGCCCCATGAGGCGGCAATCCGTCTGGCGGGGGCAAAGGCGGTTATGCCGGGTTATCACTCCTGGCATGAGGTTCCCTGCGTGGCAAATGGTGAATTACTGCAGAAAATATTGCGGGACATTCTTGGTTTTGAAGGTCTGGTCATCAGTGATTACGGCGCGGTACGCCGCATGATCGGCAGTTATGCGGCAGATGAAGCCGATGCCGCGGCAAAATCACTGCTCAATGGCAATGATGCTGATCTGCCGGATCCGGATGTATTCATGCGATTGCCGGAACTGCTTGAATCCGGCCTGGTGTCCCGGGAAGCGTTTGATGCCGCGGTTATGCGTACACTGATATTCAAAGCGGAAGCCGGGTTGCTGGAGGATGCCCCTGTTTTCGCGCCGGCTGGAGCAATTGACCTGAACTTGCCGGAACATCAGAAAATCGCCCGGGAAATGGCGGAACAATCCATTGTGCTGTTGAAAAACGACGGCATTCTGCCGCTTGATTTTTACGGCAAAAAAATACTTCTTGCCGGGCCCAATGCCAACAGCGTGCAGGCATTGCTGGGCGATTACACTTACCAATCTCTGAGCAGTTTCTGGTGGCACCTGCCGATAGATGCAAATTGTCCGGAACTGATCACGCTTGAAGCCGGTCTCCGGAGTATTCTGCCGGAAAATGCGGAACTTTTTGTAGAACGCGGCTGCGACTGGGATGATGTTGGAGAGGTGGAACTCGATACCAATGGCGATCCCCGGCTGGCACATTTAAGCAATCATGACCGCGGTGCGGAAGTATTTCCGGAACCTGATCGGGAAAGGGCTTTGAAGCTGGCATCGTCCTCTGACGTTATTATTGCCGCGGTGGGAGAAAACATTCTGCTTTGCGGTGAGGGGCGGAAACGGCAGGGAATCCGGCTCCCCGGTAAACAGGAAGAATTTGTGCGTGAACTTACAGCGACCGGAAAACCGGTTATTCTGGTGATTTTCGGCGGCCGTCCGCAGGTGATAGGCGATCTGGCCCAACGTTGCGCCGCGGTAGTTCAGGCGTTCTTCCCGGGGCAGGCGGGTGGAAGTGCGGTTGCCGATCTGCTGGCGGGCAAAGTTAATTTTTCGGCTAAACTCTGTGTGCCTGCCGCGGCAGATGAAGAAGAAAAAGAAATACTCTATCCATTCGGATTCGGCTTGAGCTACAATTCATATGATTACCGGGACGCGGTTATTTCCGGGGCGGATAATACTGTAACCTTGACGGTTGCCAATACCGGCAGCCGGAGCGGAACGGAAATAGTTCAGCTTTACCTGGATGGAAAACTTAAAGGTTTCGGCCGGGTTGCTCTGGAAGCCGGGGAGTCGCGCCGGATACAATTCAAACTGTTTCCGGAATTGACGGTGCGGTGGGTTTCCGAATCGGAACGCTGGCGGACGGTGCCGGGAGACCATCGCGTTGAGATAGGTGCTTCTTCTCAGGATATCCGCCAGACGGTGAACTGGCATATTGACGGAGAACCGGTCAGCATGGCCGGAAGACGTATATTTTCTGCAGAATTCCTGGAATTATGCTGAATGATTGATTTGGTCTGGAAAATGGTATAAACTAACCGGGGCGGCATCGGGTATTCCCATCGCCGTCCCGGTTTTCTGTGTAATTATTTTCCGCTGTCCCTGCCGCATACGGTACCGGAATGAGGCGGCGGAAAAACAGGGGCGGAATATTTGCATTGTGGAATTTGAGTTGGCAAATCATTTTTCCAGGTGATTTGCCGAGATAAGCGCATCAAAGTATGCGTTCAAATCTTTCCAATAGGCCGGTGCGGCCTGCGGCAGAACATCTCCATCCATTCCTGCGGCGATAAGGCTTTCAAAAAAATCCCGGTTGGCTTCGCCGCTGCCCGGCAGCAATCCGCTTTCATAGAGGAAAACCAGTTTGATCAGGCAGGAGTCCTGAACTAATGTCCAGGGGGGATTTCCTGCCGCCAGACTGGCGAGTACGCCGCGGAGGACATCATAAGTATAAGGCATGGGAAGATTGTATTTGGAGTTTTTCAGCAGGAATGATCCTACTGCTCCGGCAAAGTTGTAATGGCGCAATTTTTCTGCTAATCCGGCGAAATTTTCAATTACGGAACCATCTTTGAAATTTCCCAGTGTGGAATCAGCCCTGGACGGTTCAGAGAACTCCAGCTCCATTTCAGAATAAAGATCCGCGGCCGGAGTTTTTGCTGAGCCGTCAGCTTTGGCTCCGTGCCGGAATACCAGATCCAGCCGCCCGAAATCCGGGCTGAACCCGGAAACAATCAGGTCGCTTTCCCGGTAGGGGGATCTTTTAAGTACAATCATTTGAGTATTTGCCATTTTTTTATTATCTGTCCTTGAATTATTGTCTCCGGCAAGTTATATTACCGGAGACTTGAGTTTGCGTTGCCCGGGTGGCGGAATGGCAGACGCAACGGACTTAAAATCCGTTGGCCGAAAGGCCGTGCGGGTTCGATCCCCGCTCCGGGTACCATTTTTATCACTGCATAAGTTACATTGCAATGACCGGGGTTTCAAATCCAGGAAGGATTTTTTCCGTATTTTTCCCATGAATGCAGTTAATGACAATTGGTTTTACCGCCTTGCCTCCCGCAGGAATTTACTGTTGGCGGCGGCGGTTTTTGTTCTGGTAATCCTGCTGGGCTGGTGCGGTGTACTGAATATTGCTTCCTCGCAGCGTTTACTTCCGGCGGCCTACCGTTTTGCTGACCGGCAGCTGGTTTATCTCGGGGTGTCTGCCGCGGTGCTGCTGCTGGCGGCGGCAATACCTTTCCGCTTTTACTGCAAATACTCCTGGCAGGTGTGTGCGGCCGGTTTTGTCATGCTGGTGCTGCTGGTGTTTTTCGGCGTCAGAGTAAACGGCATGAAGGGATGGTTTGACCTGGGGTGGTGCTATTTTCAGCCGTCTGAAGTATTCAAGGGGGTGTTTCTGCTGGGGGTGTCTTCAATTCTCTGTTCCGAATTCTGGATGGGGAAAAGATTCTGGGTATTTCTGGTGTATCTGCTCAGCTGGGCTCTGGCGGTGGCGGCGCAGCCGGATTTCGGGACGCTGGCGGTCTATGTCGGCGGGGCGATGGCAATTTATTACATGGCGGATGGAAAATGGAAATATCTGGCACTTGGAGGAGGGATATTTGCCATTTTAGGTGGAGCGATGCTCAATGTGCACCCTTATATGGCTTCAAGAATTTATAATTTTTTCAGCGGCGGGGATGATTATTATAATACGCTGTGGCATTTGAAGCAGTTTGAACTTGCCGCCGCCGGCGGCGGCTGGACCGGGACGAAACTCGGCGGCACGATGTGGAGTTCAAGTTATCTGCCTCTGGCGTACAATGATTCGGCATTGGCCACGCTGGCGGAAACACTTGGTGTTCTCGGTGTGACGGTATATTTTCTTCTGCTTGGGGCGGTGCTCTTTCTGCTGTACAGACTGGGTACCTCAATCAGAAGTTCTGCCGCAAAATTGTTTGTTTTCGGCACGGCGGTACTGCTGGGTTGGCAAAGCATGCTTCATATTGCCGTTAATGCCGGATTGATTCCCACCACCGGTTTGACTTTGCCTTTTGTGAGCTACGGGGGGAGTTCTCTGGTGGGCAGCGCACTGCTGGTGGGAATGGCTCTGAGTGCCGCTCAGAGCGGAGTGGAAGAGTCTGAAAATATTTAAAAAAAGCAAAAAAAATTGAGGTTTGTTTTTTCCCGGTATTGAATTTGCCGCAGACAGGGTGTATATTGGCGTATGGATTTTTAATATCACCCCGGAGGTAATGGGAAAATGAAGAACCGCTCAGGAAAATTTCTGCTTTATCTTATTTTGATGTTAACAGTTTCCGTTGGTGTATCTGCTGCGGAAAAATCCCCTGCAATATCAATTCTTGGCGACAGTTATTCCACTTTTGCCGGCTACATACCCAAAGGTTACGCGGTCTGGTACAGCAGCAAGCCGAATAAAAGCAATGATTTAACCACAGTTGAACAGACCTGGTGGCATC